>QGUH01000488.1 GCA_003242355.1 Pseudomonadota bacterium | reverse complement strand
AGGTTGCGACGCTTCATGCGGCAAGCCGCGTTCGAGGCTCGCCCGGGTTCCTCCGAGCCCGACGGTCGTCGATACGAGCTTCTGCGATCGCGCGGCGATTCACACCGCGTGGTGCTTCCGAAAACGATCTTTTTGGCGATGGCCGATCCGAGATGGGGGCAGGAGCCCACGGACGCGTCACCTCGTGTACGCTGCCCACGATGAGTGATGCCTTCGATGCGCTCGGATTGCCGATCTGGCCCGCGGCGGAGCGGAACAAGCAGCCCATCGCGGAGGTGCTCGTCCCGCTGCTCGCGAATCGGGAGGGCGTGTTTCTCGAGATAGCCTCGGGAACGGGGCAACACATCGTCCACTTCGCGGGACTGCTCCCACGCTTTACGTTCGTCCCCTCCGATTGCGATCCCGAGCATCTCGACACGTTGCGTCGCCGGGTCGAAGCGACTGCCTTGCCGAATCTGAACGCGCCGCTCGCGATCGACGTTACGTGGGAGTCCTGGCCCATCGCGGGCGCCGACGTCGTCTACAACGCGAACATGATGCACATCGCTCCGCTCGAAGCGGCGCGCGGGCTGTTCCGGGGCGCTTCGCGCGTGCTGCCGTCTGGGGGCCTGCTCGTCACGTACGGCCCGTACCGATTTTCGGGGAAGCACGTCTCGGAAAGCAACGAGCGGTTCGATGCGTCGTTGCGGTCGCGCAACCCGGATTGGGGAGTGCGCGACGTGGACGATCTCGAGACGTTCGCGCGGGAGCACGGCCTGGTTCTCGGCGATCGCATCGCGATGCCCGCCAACAACTTCACTCTGGTCTGGACGAAGGCGTGAGGGTGGAGGGGCCCGCTCCGGAGCGATGGCGGCGCGCGCGCGTCGCCATCCAAAGGAGCAGGCCGACGACGACGGCCGCGGCGAGCAGCTCCTCCACGCGCACGGCACGGCGGAGCAACGATTCGAGGCTCGCCCCGAGAGCGAATCCGAGCGTTCCGAAAATCGTCGCCCACACCGCGGCGCTCACGACGTTGAGCACGAGGAACCGTGTCGTCGAATACCCCGTTGCGCCCAGGATGATCGGCGTGACGGTGCGGAGACCATAGAGGAACCGGAACCCGAGCACGAAGGCGGTGCCCCGCCGCGCGAGGCGGGCCTCGGCGCGGCGCGCGGGCTCGCGGAGCCGCGGCCTCCGCGTGACGAACGAACGCCCCGCGCGCCGCCCGACGTGAAACCAGAGCTGGTCGCCCGTCACGCTGCCGACGAACGCGGCGAGCACCACGACCGGCAGCGAGAGCAGCCCGCGATGTGCGAGCGCGCCACCCGCGATCAACACCACCTCGCCCTCGAGGAACGTGCCCACGGCAACGGCCGCATAGCCCCAGCGCAGGATGAAGGCCTCGAGCATCTCGCTACCCTGACGGGCAGCCGCAGCGCGCACCAGCGTCGAAAGCCCCCAAAGCGTGGTGGGAACGATCCCGCACGGAGCGTCATGCCGCGCGCTGTTCCCAGTCGATGCGGAAGGAATACGCCTCGGTTTGGGCGGCGGCGCCGAAGCGAACGAACAGCGGCAACAAGCGATCGCGAAACCACGCGGCGATGGGGCCCGGCGCCTTGCGGTTAGACTGGCGCTGCGCTTCGCGAAAGATCCGATCGACGCGCGGCCGGCGGAGCTTTTCGAACGCGCGGAACGCCGTGGGCACGTCGGGCGCGTCCCGCAGGCAGCGGGCAAGCTCCATCGCGTCTTCCATCGCGAGCGACGCGCCTTGCCCGGCGCTCGGCGACATGGCGTGCGCCGCATCCCCGAGCAGCGCGACCCGACCGCGTGTCCACGCCGGCACGCGCCCGAGCTCGTGGATGGGCCACGGCCCCAAGACGTGCGGCGTCGCTGCGACGAGCTCCAGGATCCACGGCGGATCGTCTCGGTGCAGCTCGAGCAGGCGCGCGTGGGTCGGCGCTTCGCCCGGTGGCCCATTGTGAAACCACCACGTCTCTCCCTCGGGCGTCGTGAACGCGCCGAAGAACGCGCGCTTGCCGAAGACCATCTGATTGACCTGGGGCCGGAACGGCAACCGGGAAACGCGCGCGAAGCCGCCGAGGTCCACGAGGCCCGTGAGCTCGGGACGGGGGCAGTCGGGAAAACACGCCGTGCGCGTCTTCGAACGCAGTCCGTCGCATCCGACCAACAGGTCTGCCTCGAGCCGCGCGCCATTGGCGAAACGTGCTTCGAGGCCCGTCGCGCTCTGCTCGACGCCGGTGAGCTCGTGCCCGAAGTGGATGGGGATTCCCTGACGCTCGACGATGGCGGTGAGCGCGGTGTGCAGATCGGCGCGCCGAATCATCGTGAGGGGCCAGCCGAAGGCGCGCTCGTCGCCGCTCCGATCGATGGAGCCGATGGTCCGTCCCGCCGCATTCGAAAAGGAGAAGGCGCGACAGGGGTGCCCCAACTGGGCGACGGCGTCTGCGACACCCAGGGTGTCGAGCACGCGCATGCCGTTGGGCGCGACGCCGAGGAACGCCCCTTCGGCGAGCGCCGGGGAAGGGCGCGCCTCGGTCACGACCACCTCGAAGCCGATTCTTCGCAGCCAGAGAGCGAGCACTGGGCCGGCGATGCCCGCGCCGACGATCAACGCTTTCATGCCGAAAACGGTAGGGGGCGCAAACGTTCACGACCAATGATGAATCGTGATGGTATCGTTCAGAATCGTGAATCTTTCGTCGATCGACCTGAACCTGCTCGTCGTGCTGCGCGCCGTTCTCGACGAGCGGAGCGTGGCGCGGGCCGCGGCGCGGCTGCACGTCACGCCGCCTGCCGTCAGCAACGCGCTCGCTCGCCTCCGGGATCTGTTCGGCGACCCGCTGTTCGTGCGCAGCGGGCGGGGCATCACCCCGACGCCACGGGCGCTCGAGCTCGCTCCCATTCTCGACCGTTCCCTGGGCCTGCTCGAGACGTCGTTGCAGGGTGGGGCGTTCGACCCCGAGAGCTGCACGCGCGAGCTGACCATCGCTTTGTCGGACGCGGATCTCGTCGCGAGCCTGTCGGCGATCGCGAAGGTGTTCACGCGACGGTTACCGAAAGCGACCTTGCGCGTCGTCACGCTCGATACGCTCGTATCGTTGGGGGGGCTCGCTGGCGAGAGCGTCGATCTGGCGATCGGGCCACCCGTCGACGAGCCAGGGCTTCACTCGCAGCTCCTCTTCGAGGAGGCGGGCGTCCTCATCGCGCGCCGGAGCCACCCGCGCGTGCGGCGCGTGCTCACCAAGGAAGCGTTCAATCGCGAAGGCCACGTCGACATTCTCCTTTTGCTCGGGCGAGCCGGCGCCGGCAATCGCGCCGTCGAGCAGGCCATGCGCGAGGCCGGGCTCGTCCGGCGCATCGTCGCGACGGTGCCGACGTTTGCCGCCGCGGCGAGCATCGTCGCGAGCACCGACTTTCTCTCGGGCGTGCCGCTGCGTGCGGCGCGCCTGTTCGCGCGCGCTCTGCCGATTCGCATCCTCGAGGGACCCCTGCGCCCCTTCTGGTTTCCGATGCACCTCTGCTGGCACGAGCGTACGCACCACGACCCGGCCGTTGCTGCGTTCCGCGCCGTCGTCGTCGAGGCCCTCGCCGAGCGAAAAACGGAGCGCACCGCGGCGGCCGGAGGCAGGCGGAGCCGCGTGGCCCGCGCCTGATCCCGTTTTCGCAGACGGCGCGCGTGCGTTCGACTACCGGCTCGCGGCGCGTCGGTATTCGTTCGCGGCGGACGGGTGGAACGGCTCTTGCTCAGCGACGGGCGCTTGCCGAGGAGCGCGCGCGTTTCCGTTTGCCCGTTGCCGGGACGGCAGCGACGAGGCGCTCGGCCACACCCGGGACGTGATCGCGAAGCTCGACAGGCTCGAGCAGCTCGAAGTCGACGCCGACGAGCACGACGTGACTCACCAGGGCATCGAGCGTGTCGGCGCCCAGCGTGAGGATGCACGTCGCCCCGTCCACGGCTTCGAGCTCGCCGAGCCACGGGGGCACCCGTTTCGCCATCGCCTCGGCCGACTCGAACAGGCGAACGCGCGCTCGATAGCGGTGTCGCGCCGAAGCAATCGATTCGGCGACGTACTTTTCGAGGTCTGGCGGGGGCTCTCGGGCGACGAAGCGAGCGCCAGGGACTGGCGCGCGAATGCGATCGACGCGGAACGTGCGATAGGCCGATCGGTCGACGTCCCACGCGACGAGATA
>QGUH01000487.1 GCA_003242355.1 Pseudomonadota bacterium | reverse complement strand
CGAGACAGGCCTGACCAGGCGCTCGCTTCGGGGACCCGGCCTGACGGGGCCCTCGATTCGGGGACCGATGCGGCCGACTTGATCGAGCCCGTGCCCGACGAGCCGCCGATGCGCGCGCGAACCGATACGCTGCTCGACAGCGTCCCCGCGCCGCCGACCGAGAGCGAGCCGCCGCCGTTGCCGGCAACCGTGCTCGTCGAGCCCCCGGTGGCGCTCGACGACGCGAACGCGCCCCTCGCACCGAGCGAACCGGCTCCGGCGACGGCGCTCGGCGAGCCCGCGGTGGCGCTCGACGAGCCCGCGGTGGCGCTCGACGACGCGAACGCGCCCCTCGCGCCGAGCGAGCCGCCGCTCTCGCTGGAGCTCTCGGCGCCGAACGAAGCGCCGCCCGCGCTGGAGCTCGACACGCAGAACGAAGCGCCCGTCTCGCTCGGGCTGGAGGCGCCGAACGAAGCGCCGCTCGAGAGCGCACCGCCCGTGCCCAGTGATCCGGAGCTCGATCGGGCGCCGACGCTCGCGCCTCCCGCGGCGAGCGCAGCACCGTTCGCGCCGTCGCTCGAGGCCGAACCCGAACGTGCGCCGCCGAGCGCGCTCGAGGCCGAACCCGAGCCTGCGCCGCCGAGCGCGCCGGTCGAGCCCGCGGCGGCATCCGTCCTCGGCTTTTCGCTGCGGTCCATCGCGGGGCTCGAGGAGCTGCCGGAGAATCTCGAAGCCGATCTCGTGCGCACGGTCGAGCTCCACATGCTCGACGAGTACGAGGAGGCGACGGGCTTCGGGCTCGCGATCGTTCTCGAAGGCACCGTGGCGGTGATGCCCGCGGTGACGGACGTGGTGTGTGGCCGTGCGGCGGAACGCGAGCTCGTCGTCGCCGAAGGGCATCTCACCGACAACATGGCGCTCAAAGTCGTGGCCGAGAACGGGCCCGCGCGGGTCGCGACGTGGACGTCGGAGGACGTTTCGCGCATGCTCGCCACGTGTCCAGCGTCGCTCGCGGAGGCGCTCTGCACGCGCGGTGACCGCTTGCAGGCCGTCGCCGGTGCGTCGATGGGCCCGCTCGGGGAACAGCTCGACGAAATGCTGCGCAACCTGGTCCTCGATCGGTGCGTGACACGCGTGCTCGACGCGGGCGAGGTCGTGGCCGAGGCCGGAAAACCGCTCTCCGGGTTGGCTCTCGTCGGCGCCGGGCGCCTCGAGCTCGTGACGCCCGCGGCGCCCGATACGCCCGAAGGGGAGCTCGCTCCTGGCGATTTCCTCTTTCCGGGCGAGCTGATGCGCGCGGCGCCGGCTCCGCTCACGGCGCGCGCGGGCCGGAGCGGCGCGCTGATCCTGTTCTGTGATCGGCGCACGGCGCACGAGCTGCTCGTCAGCGTGCCGCCGCTGCTCGAGATCCTCAGCTGAGCCGCGTTTTCGGGCCGCGCTCGAAAGCGGGGGAGCGGTGTGGGCTCAGTCCGCCGCGAGGTTCCAGACGAGCTCCTGATTACCCTGGGCACCCGCGAAGCGCAGCCCGAACCATTGGGCTTTCGGCGAAATCGCCGGGCGCCCGTCGGGCAACACGCGCGGGAAGGTGATGCGAAACGCGCTTCGCCAAGGCGTCGTGTACGGAAAGTAGGTCAGCTCGATGGCTCCGGGTCGTTTGATGGGTTCGATCGCGATGGGCGCCGTTTCGGTGCCTTCGTCATCGATGAGCCGCACGATCCATGCGGGCTCGGACGTCGTCAGATCGTTCCACTTGTGCCGCTGCGCGTAGAGGGCGACGTAGAACGAGTGGCGTTCCCGGCTTTCGCGCAAGGAACGCTCGAGCAGCGCGTGGCGTTGGTCGACGGTGAGCCGGTAATCCTCCGCGTAGCGCACCACGAACGCCCAGCGGAAATCCCACGACTCGTAGGTCGCCGTGACGGTCAGCACGTTGTCCATGACGTTGACGTTCGTGAGCTGCCCGCTCCGCGTCCATTTCTGCAGCACCGAGTCGTAATCGGCCCCGACGTACTCGCGAGGTCCCTCGCGCAGGGTGACTTTCGGCTCGGTGCAGCCCAGAGCCGCGAAGAGCCCGATCACCAAGAGCGCGCGCTGCCGCATTCGCGCCCATCGTACACGTTCGGTGTCCCGTGCGCGAAACGTCCGACGGCGTTCGGCGGACCGCAAGCAGCGCGAGCGGGGGAAGACGGCGAGAACGGAAGCCGCGCCAAGCCGAGCGCCCGGCTTGGGAGCCCTGCCGAGTTCACTCGCTCGCCATCACGTCCGGCGCACGTTCGCCGAGCACCACCTCCGAACGTGTACCCGCGGCGGCACAATCGGGGCGGCGACGAGCCGCCGCTCGAAAAAAGGTCACCGGCGCATTTTGTGCTCCAGCGGGAACCGGGCCCAGAGCATACGGAACGCCCCAGCCGCTCGTGCTTTCCGTCGCGGTGCTACTTCGCGGGGGCCGAGGCCGGCGGCTTGGGAGCCGGCTTGGTGGGGGCGGGATCGTCTTTGACGAACAGCTCCTTGGAGCTGACGACGAAGATGAGCGCGAGGAGCATGAGCAGGCCCACGGCGTGGACCTGAGCCTCGACCTTGGCGTTGGGCTTGCGCCGCGTGACGGCCTCGTACGCGAGGAAGCTCAGTCGGCCGCCGTCGAGGGCGGGAAACGGCAACAGATTGAAGCCCCCGAGGTACGCGCTCAGGATGGCGAGCAACGTGAAGTATTCGGTGAAGCTGCGCTCCGCCGCACGCTTGGCCTCGCGAACGATGCCCACGGGGCCCGTGAGCTGCGGGCGTTCCTTGCCGGAGATCATTCGGCCGAGGCTCTCGACGAGGGCGCCCACGACGATCGCGGGTCGCTCGATCGAACGGACGACGGCATCGCGAAACGCGACGGGCCGCTGCTCGTACACGGAGGCAATCCCGATGATCGCCCGTCCGCCCTCGACCGCGGGCGTGATGTGGAGGACCTTGCGCTCGGTCCCGCGCAACACCTCGACCTCGATCGGCTTGCCGCCGCTCGCGAGGATCAGGCCGCGCATGTGCTCCCAGTCGCGCACCTTCGTTCCGTTGACGGCGACGACGACGTCCCCGTCGCGCATCTGGGCGGCCTTGGCGGGGCCGTCCATGACCTCGACCTTCATCGTCGAAACCGCCTCGCCCCCGAAGATGAGCGCCACGAAAAAGAGCACCGACGCGAAGAGATAATTCGCCAGGGGCCCGGCGAAGATCGTCACGATCCGCCCCACCAGCGACGCATTCGCGTAGCTGCCCTTGTCGTTCGGGTCCACCTCCTCGAACGGGTTCATCCCCGCGATTTGGACGTAGGCGAGGAAGGGAATCAGGGCGACCTGATAGACGGTCTCGCCGTTCTTCGACTGGTGGCGCCAGATGGCGGGGCCGAAGCCGATGCTGAAGCGCAGCACGCGCATGCCGAATGCGCGCGCGGCGAACAGGTGGCCCGCTTCGTGGACCACCATCAGCAGCGCGAGCCCGAGGATGCCGACGAGATAGAAACCGAGCACGACTTGGTCGATTCGTTATAGCCTCGGGGAGGATGCACCGCCACGAGGCGAACCGAGCGGCCGGACGCCATCGCCCCCTCTCCTGCCTTTGTTCCCGGGCTGTGACGCACGCTCCCGAAGAAAGCCGCAGCCTCAAAAGACGGATCCACGTGACGGATGGGCCTTCTGGCCTCGGTTCGCAGCGAGGGCTCGCGCCACCCCTTGACGCCGAACGGAATTCGGCGGGGCCGCCTGCCACACGAGCCGCCTGCCCGCCGCTGTCTTCCATCATCGACGCCGTCTCGACCGCTTGGTCTCCCGCGGTTGCGGCAGGCGTCCTCACGCTCGCGGGCGCGCTGCTCCCTGCCGCTCCCGCCCTCGGCCAAGCAACGGGGCTCTGGTATGGGGAAGGCGTAGAACCCCTTCCCTCGGGGACGGTGAGCGCCGTCGTGCTGCGGGACGAGGAACCGATTTACTCGGAGCCGTCCGCGAAGAGCCCGAGGCGGGGCACCGCGATCCGTGCCGCACGCCTGCCGCTCTTCGGGGCACGCCTCGGGCCGGGCTGCGCGAAGCGCTGGCTGTTCGTTGGACCGAACGCGTGGATTTGCGAAGACGGCGCCACGCCCTCCTCGCAGCCGCCACTCGCGCTCGATGCGCCCGTCGAAGCCACGCCGCTCGGCTTGCCGCACCGCTACTTCTTCGTGTCCAAAGAGGGCTCGTTCGGATATCGA
>QGUH01000486.1 GCA_003242355.1 Pseudomonadota bacterium | reverse complement strand
CGGGTCCGCGCGCACCGCCGCATTCGAGAACACCGCGCGTGCTCGCCGCTCGATCGCGGCAAGCGCTCTGCGCTCGGCATCGCCCAAGCTTCCGAATCGAACGCGCACGGCCCAGCATAACCCGCGAAACGGCGCGCGCGAGGCCCGTCTCGAAACGACGGCGCACGTCGCACTAGCGCCGGCGCCGGACCTTCGCGCCGTTGCCGAGCTCGACGACCTCCGCGCGCACCTTGGCGAGCCCAGACCGGATCATGGCAAGCTCCTCCGCCGCGGCGCGCGAGAGGTCGATCACGCGGCCCTTGCGGTAGGGCCCCCGATCGTTGATGCGCACGTAGACGGCGCGACGCGTGTCCTCGCGAATGACGCGGACGATCGTGCCGAAGGGAAGCGAGCGGTGCGCCGCGGTGAGCGCTCGGGGGTCGTAGCGTTCGCCGTTGGCCGTCTTCCTGCCCGCCAGCTTGTCGCTGTAGTAACTGGCCACCCCCGAGAATTGGACGAGGGGACGGGCGTTGGCGTAGCGCTTGGCCCAGGCAGAGGCTGCCTCGCGCCCCGAAATGCCCGCGGCGGGCGGCGCCTCCCCGTAGGCCGGGCCCGTTCCCGGCGCCGGGGCGGCCGGATAGTGCGCGCCCTCCTCGGGCGGCCGCGCGCACGAGGAAGCCACTAGGGTGACGAGGCTCACGGGAGCCGCGAGCGAAAGGAACACGGCGAGCGACAGACGTGCCGGTCCAACCCGATGACGCAACGCCATGTCCGGAAGCGAGGCTAGCACGCGCTCGAGCCAACGGCCCGTCGTGACGCGCGGACTCCGGGGTGCGTGTCGTGGAATCTGCCGCAAACGAACGCCGATTGTGTAATGACTGGAACGGGGACGCGAGATCTCGTTACGTCATCCCCCCGAGATCCGCTTGGATTCCAATGTTATAGCTCGCGCCCCCATGTCGACGGATTCCCGCGCTCCAGAGCTCACCCGTGCTGGCCTCGTGGTCGCGGGGACTACCGTTCCGCTTTTCACGGGAAGCGTTCATTTCTTCGGGCTCGATCCTGCCGCGTGGCCGACGGTGCTCGCCACCGTGCGCGGGATGGGAGTTCGCGTGGTGGAAACGTGCGTGCCGTGGGCCCTCTACGAACGCGCACCTTCGGCGATCGATTTCGACGCTCTCGAGGAACCGCGCCTCGATCTCACGCGCTTCCTCGAGCTCGTGGGCGAAGCCGGTTTGTACGCGTCCGTTCGCATCGGACCCGCGCACGGCGCCGCTCTGACGCGGTTCGGGATTCCGGAACACGTCGTCTGGGATCCCGAGTGTCAGGCGCGCTCCGCTGCGGGAAGCCCCGTCGTGGTGCCGGCGGTGCCGCTCGCGTTTCCGGCGCCGAGCCTGTGCAGCGACAAGTATCTCGCCGAAGCGCGCCGCTGGGCGCGTGCCGTTGGCGAACGCATCGCGCCGCTCTGTCATCCGCACGGTCCCGTCGTCGCTTGCCACGTGGATCCCGGCACGGACCTCTTCGCCGTCGATCGTCACCCGAACGCGCTCGAACGCTATCGGCGTTTGCTCGAGGAGAAGGGCCGCTCCGCCGAAGCGATCGAGCGCGCGCTCGAGCTCGTCACGGCGTCCTCCGAGCGCGCCGGGACCGACGCCGAGGAATGGACGTGGCTGTGCGATTGGGCCGAGCTCGGAGAGCGGCTCGAGCGGGACGCGGTGCGCACGCT
This sequence comes from Pseudomonadota bacterium, assembly GCA_003242355.1. Lineage (GTDB taxonomy): Bacteria > Myxococcota_A > Polyangia > Polyangiales > Polyangiaceae > PMG-095. The sequence continues at coordinate 2,493 of QGUH01000486.1, read as the reverse complement.
GTCCGAGGCCCTGGAGTCGACGGGTATCTCGGTTCCGATTTTCCGTCGACGCGCGCCCGTGACGCCGACGCTGGGTGCGTCCCGGCACGGCGCGAGTGTCCTCGATCTCTCCGCGCTCGCGCCGATGAGCGCGGCTTCCGATCGGCTCTCTACAGCCATCGCGACGAGCGAGCATGCGGCGCGCGCCGCGGCGCACGGCGTTCCCGCGGTCGCCCGCGTGGCGGCTGGTTTCTCTCCGTTCTCGCGTCCGCAGAGCGACGCCGAGTGCCTGAATGCCGCGCTCTTCGCCCTTGCTCACGGGATCCGTGGGCTCGAGCTTCACCAGGCGGTGGAGAGCGAGCGCTGGATTGGCGCTCCGTGCGACCGGCGCGGTGCTGCGCGCCCGTTCGCCGAAGCCTGGACTCGGCTCGCGCGCGCTCTGGAAGAGACGCGTTTCGCCGAGCTCGAGCGCGTCGTCGCCGTTCGCATCGTTCGCGCGCGCGCGCTCGCGCAGTCGCTCGCGGTGCGTCGCGCGCAGCTCCCGATCGCCGCGGCGCTCGAAGCGCTCGTGATCGGGAGGCGGCTCGAGCCGAACGCGAGCTCCGTGCTCGACCCCATCCTCGACGCGGAGCGGCTCGTGTTCCGTTTGGCAGCCGAGCTCGATTGCCGGCACGTTCCTTACGCCGTCATCGACGACGATCTCGCTCCCGTGCGCGCCGAGCAGACGCGCCTGACGATCGTCGTCGGCCCCGTGGATCCGTCACTCGAAGCTCTCCTTCGCCGCGAGGTGGACGGTGGGCATGCGGTCGTGCTCGCGCCGTTCGCGGATCTCCCGTCGTTCGACCCCCGCATTCCGCTGCTCCCCCGTGACGAAACGCTCCTCGGCGGGGCGCTCGACGACGCGATTCGGACACTCGGGCTGCGTCGATTCGAGGCGACCCCCGGCGAGCTCGGGGTCGCCGTACACACCGATGCCTCGGGGCGCGCGCGCGTGCTCTTCGCCGTCAACACCACCGATCGCCCGCTCGCGGGCCACGTCGAGGCGTTCGGCGCGAACGTTGCAGAAGACGTGCTCGACGGCTCGACCTTCGAGGCGCGGGGTGGCACCCTCTCGCTCCCCGTGCCGCCGAAGGCGGTTCGCTTCCTTCATCTGAAATCCTGACGTTCGCTCCGCGGCCGCGTTCGTCGGCCAGACGGCGACGAAGACACGAACCATGCTCCTCGAGATCAACCCAACGACCCCGGAACCACGCAAGATCCGCCGCGCCGTGGAAGCCCTCGAGGCCGGCGAGGTGATCGCGTATCCGACCGACACTTGCTACGGTTTGGGCTGCGACCTGTTCAACAAGAAGGCCGTCGATCGCCTCTATCAAATCAAAGGCATGGATCGGTCGCAGATGCTCGCGTTCGTGTGCCAGAACCTGGCCGAAGTCTCGAAGTATGCGGTGATGCACGATCGCGTGTATCGGATCCTCAAGGAGTTCTTGCCGGGGCCGTACTGCTTCATCCTCGAGGCGACGCGGGAAGTGCCGCGCATCGTGCAAACGCCCCGCAAGACGGTCGGCGTGCGGATCCCGAACCACGCGGTGGCGCTCGCGCTGACCGCGGAGCTCGGTCGTCCGATCATCTCGAGCACCGCCGCGCGCCACGGCGCTGCGCCGGACCCGGATCCGCGTGAGATCGAGCTCGCGTTCCCCGGCCTTGCGCTCGTACTGGACGCCGGCGCGGGCGGCACCGTGCCGACCACCGTCGTCGATCTCAGCGCAAATGGCGTGAAAATCGTGCGGCGAGGCGCCGGCGACACCACCCCGTTCGAGGAGTGAACGGCGCCCCCTCGCCCCGTGGATGCGTCCCATTGCCTCGAGCAGTGCGGGGGAGTAGAAGCGCCCCATGGCCTTCATTGTCACGGACAACTGCGACGGCTGCCGCTTCACCGACTGCGTGGCCGTGTGCCCCGTGGACTGCTTCCACGGGGACGAGAACATGCTCTACATCGACCCTGGCGAGTGCATCGATTGTGGCGCCTGCGTTCCGGAGTGCCCGGTCGAAGCGATCTACGACGAGACGCAGTTGCCCGACGACAAGAAGCAGTGGATCGAAATCAACGCCCAGCGCGCGCCGAAGCTGCCCGTCGTCAATCAAAAAGGCGAACCGCTCCCCGGCGCCGAAAAGCGCAAACAAGAGCTCGGCTTCTGAGCCCCCATTTCGAGCTCCCGTCGTAGCGAGTCGCGTTTCGAGCTCACGTCGTAGGGAGTCGCGGGCCGGTCGTGCACCGCCCGCCCCCACCGGCGTCCTCCTCGCGTCCGCTCGCAGGAACTGACGGCTCAAGTGAGGGGCAGACGGCATAGGACGGCGCGGGACTTGTTTCCTTCCCCCCCCCCCCCCCCCCCCGGGCCCCCCCCCGGGGGGCCCCCCCCCCCCCCCCCCCCCCCCCCCCCCGCCCTCGCCCCCCCCCCCCCCCGCCCCCCCCCCGGGAGAAGCCACGACAAAGGGGTCTTTTTTGTGCGGGCCGCC
>QGUH01000485.1 GCA_003242355.1 Pseudomonadota bacterium | reverse complement strand
CTCGCGAGGGCCGCACGCAGACGCACCCGCATGGCCCCGCCGGCCGAGCGCGTCTCGTAGGCCGGCACGACGTCGACCGTGAACCCGTGGGCGCGCAGGATCTCCGGGAGCGTCTCGCGCGCAACGAGCGCGCGAGGGAGGAGCACGCGGCTCGGCGGGGCTACGGCGAGCAGCGCTCGCGCGAGGCCCTCCCCCACGAACTCGTCCGCCACCACGTCGGGCCGAACGCCGAAGGGCGCGAGCGCCGCGCCCGTTTTGGGGCCGATCACGCCCACCCGCGCCGTGCCCAAAGCACGCGCATCGCGCCCCGCGGCACGAAGCGCGGCAAAGAACCGCGTCACGCCATTGGCGCTCGTGAAGAGCACCCAGCCATAACTCGACAGATCTCGGATCGCGGCTTCGAGCGCGCTCGGATCCGGAGGCTCGGCGATCGCGATCGAGGGAAAGAGGAGCGGCTCGGCGCCGCGCTCCCGCACCGCGTGCGCGGTTTGGCGCGCCTGCTCCTCGGGGCGGAAGAGAGCGAGTCGCTTGCCGAACAGGGGTTTGCGATCGAACCAGGCGAGCCGATCGCGCAACCCGACGACGTCCCCCACGACGATGACCGCCGGGTTCTTGAGACCCCGAGCGCGCGCGACCTCCGCGATCTCGCCGAGAGGCGCGATGGCGACGCGCTGCCGAGAGCGCGCTCCCCAGTGGATTACGGCGACGGGCGTGTCGGCAGAGCGACCGCCTTCGAGGATGGCGCGCGTGATCTCCTCGATGCGGCGCATGCCCATGAGGATGCAAATCGTGTCGGTCGCCGTGCTGAGCTTCTTCCAGGCTTCGGGCGACCATTCCTTCCCGGCGCGATCGCTACCCGTGATGAAGGTCACGCTGCTCGAGAGATCGCGGTGCGTGAGGGGAATCCCCGCGTACGCGCTCGCGGCCACGGGCGAGGACACGCCCGGCACGATTTCGAAGGGAATCCCTGCCGCCGCGAGCGCGAGCGCTTCCTCGCCGCCGCGCGCGAACATGAGCGGATCGCCGCCCTTGAGGCGCACCACCCGCTTGCCGGCCCGCCCGAGCTCGATGAGCTTTTGGTTGATGGCCTCCTGGGGCGTGCTCTCTTCGCCGTAACGCTTGCCGACGTTGCGGATCTCGGCGCCCGAACAGTGCTCGAGCAGCGCCGGGTGGACGAGCGCATCCACCAAGACGACCTCGGCCCGGCGGAGCACCTCCAACCCGCGCACCGTGATCAGGCCCGGATCTCCGGGTCCCGCGCCGACGAGCCAGACTTTGCCGAGCACCATGGCTGGTTCATACCCAACGCCGCTTCGAGCCGCCAAACCGGCCTCCGAGCGGGGGCGACGCTCAGTGGTCCAGCAATCTTGCCGCCACGGTGCACCGCACCTTCCTCAAAATGCTCGTGAAGGTGCTTTCCATACACAATTCGCCGGCCATTCGCGGCGTTCCCGGTCACTTTTTCCGGTAGGTGAGCCCGTGAAAGCGCGCGCAGGTTCTTTCCACTGGGTCGTGTTTGCCGTCTTCGCTTACGCGTGTTCGAGCGAAGGGCCGGCTCCGGGCTCGGGACCGAGCGGCGGCACCCCAGGCACGAGCACGGGAGGAGAAGCCGGGCTCGGCCCCGGTGGTTCGCCGAGCACCAGCGGCGGGGCGGGCGGAGCAGCGCCGAAGGCCGGCGCGCCTGGTTCCGGTGGCGCTCCCTCCCCTCCCGGCGGCGGCGCAGGGCCCATCACGGGAGGCACCGGCGGCGCGAGCGGTGGCGCTTCGGGTGGCGGGGCGAATGGCGGCCTCGGCGCGAGCTCCGGAACCGGCGGTTCGGCGGGCGGCGCTCCCAGCGCGATGGGCGGCGGCGCGGGAATGGCGGGCGGCAACCCGGGAATGACGGGCGACGGAGGAAAGGTCGGCGACGGAGGAGCGCCTCAAATCGGCGGCACGGCGGGCAGCGCTGCAGCAGGCGCTTCGGGGAGCCCCGCGACGGGCGGATCGGGTGGCGCGTTCGACGTCCCGTTCATTCTCGGCGCGGACGTCTCGAGCGTGCAGGAATCGAAGATGACCTTCCGGGACACGGACGGGCAGACGAAGAGCATCTTCGAGCTCTTGAAGAACCACGGCTTCAACTACATCCGCCTGAAGACCTTCGTCGATCCGATGGCGCCGTATGGCTATGCCTCGAGCGCGAATGGGTGCAAGGGCTTGCCCGAAGCGTTCGGCGATCGCGATCACGTCGTCGCCTTCGGCAAGCAGGCGAAGGAGGCGGGTATGGGGTTTTTGCTCGACTTCCACTACAGCGACGTGTGGGCCGATCCGGGCAATCAGATCATTCCCGAAGCGTGGCGCGGGGCCTCGTCGATCACGGAGCTCGCCGCGCTCATGAAGGCGTACACGAAAGACGTGATCGAGACCGCCATTGCCGCCGGCGCACGCCCCGACATGGTGCAAGTCGGCAACGAGATCACACCCGGGATGCTGATGCACGTCCCCGGACCGAACACGGACTGCTGGGGCAACAACCCGGCGCGCGCCCCCTTTGGCGGCAGCACGTCGAACTGGAACGACCTCGCGACGTTGCTCACGGCGGGAATCGAAGGGGTCCGCGAAGTGGATCCCGATATCCGCATCGTGCTGCACATCGAGAACACCGACGATCTCGCCGGCGTAAAGTGGTGGGTCGACAACGCGCTCTCGCGCGGCGTGGACTTCGACGTGCTCGGGCTCTCTTGTTACACGGAGTTCCAGGGCCCACCGTCCGTGTGGCGCAACACGTTCACCGCGCTCGCCGAGAGCTATCCGGAGCTAAAGTTCGTGATCGCGGAGTACAACCCCGAACGCACCGAGGCGAACCGGATCATGAAGAACCTCCCGGGCGGCAGAGGGCTCGGCACGTTCTTCTGGGAGCCGACACGCAGTGGTGAGTGGGGTCCCGCGCTGTTCACGTTCCAGGGCGGAACGGCCATCGCCAACGCGAACGACTTCGCCGAGTTCGACGCGCTCCGTTCGGAGCTCGGCTTGTAGCCTTTCCCGTCGCATCCACCTGCGCCTTTGCGACCGTGGGCGTGGAGTGCGGCGTGAGCGCGGCTGGACTCTGCCTCGCGCCGCCGCGCACATGCTTGCCAGCGCTGGCTGGCAGTGGTTACGTGCGCGCGTGATCGTCCGCCGCGGGTTGCTCCGGTCTCTTGCGCTCCTGCTCCCGTTGCTCGTAGGTCCGAGTGGGGGGCTCGGCTGCGCGAGCAGCTGCGCCGATGCGGTGGACGAGACACCGGTCCCGGTCCGAGAGGGCACGCGGGACGGCTGGTGTTACGAGACCGCGCCGTGGGACGGCACCTATCTCGAGTTCCCGCCGCAGCGGCGTTTCGAGATCCATCACGACCTGGGGCGCGTGCCGCCCGTCGTCGTCACCTACGTGGGCTTCGAGGCAACGCCCTTGGTCGACGGCGGCAACGGTGAAATCGCCGAAACGGCGGGGAACATCGCCGTGATCGAAGCGGTTACCGACGAGATCGTGCGCGTGCGCAACGACACGTGCGAAACGTTCTACCTTCGCGTGGTAGCCTGCGCGCCGGACGCGCCCCTCACCCCCGAGGGCGGCGACGCCGGTGCATCCAACGACTGAATCGCGACGCGCGCCATCGACGCCCTGGACTCTCGTCGGCTCGAGACGACCGAGCCGCAGATCTCGGGTCAGCGCTCGGCGGTGAGTTGCTCGTCGAGCTCGCCGATGGCTGCGAGGATTTGCGTGCGTTGCGCGCCCGTGTCTTCCGTCGCGACGAGCTGTCGCCCGGCGATGCGCTTTCCGATCTCGACGAGCGGAGCGCTCTCGTCTTCCGAGAGCAGCTTGCCGGCGGCGCGCAGGTGCTGCTGGGCCGTGCCGAAATTCCGCTCCTCGAGGGCGATCAGGGCGAGGTGGAGCTTTCGGCGCGCTTCGAGCCGCGAAATTTCCCGACGGAGCTCGGCGGTGCCTTTTCGCTCGGCCTCGACGCGCGCTTCCGCGGCCCGGGTCTCCTCCTTGGCGCGCTCGATCTCGGTTTGCGCCTGCACCCGGCCGAACACGTACGCGCCGAGCAACGAGGCGATCCAGAGCCCCACACCGATCAACACGCGCTGCCAGCGGCTCGTGCGCCGAGGAGCCGTCTCTTGGACGGCTTCGCCGGCGCTCACCTCGTTCTCCGTCATCATGGGCCCCCTTTGTCGCCGGGTTTCCGTC
>QGUH01000484.1 GCA_003242355.1 Pseudomonadota bacterium | reverse complement strand
GGGTCCAGAGCAAGGCGTCGGCAGTGAGCGGCGACGGACGCGTCGTGGTAGGCGAGGCGGACGCGCCGGATAGCGGGGGCATTGCCCTGGTCGGCTTCTCCTGGGCAGGCGGCTCGATGACGGGCCTGGGCGTGCTCGAGTTCGGAACCACGAGCAGCGCCTCGGCGGTCAACGAGGACGGAACCATCATCGTCGGCACCGGCGACGACGACGTGGAACCCGCCGGCATCATTTGGGAAAACGGTGCAATCGAGAAACTCGCCTCGGGCTTCGAGCCCGAGCACCCAGCCGGCATCACCCCGGACGGTAACGTCATCGTGGGTCAGTCGGCCCAGACCGCATACTTCCGCGTCCGCGATCCGGAGCTCGTCGGCACCATGAAGCCGCTCGACGGCGCCACGTCGTGCCGGGCAACGGCCGTGAGCGCGAACGGCACCGTCGCCGTCGGCTGGTGCAGTATGAACGGGACTCCGCGCGCCGCGCGCTGGGCCGTCGAGGACGACGCTCCCGCCGAGGACCTCGGCACGCTGACGGGAAGCGGCGAGAGCCGCGCGCTCGCGACGGACGAGACCGGCACCCGCATCGTCGGCGACGCGAACGGGGAAGCCGTCGTGTGGCTCGACGGCACCACCCCGGAGTCGCTCGCAGCGGTCCTCACGGCCGCGGGAGCGGACCTCGCGGGGTTGGAGCCTGCCGTCGCGACCGGGATCTCCGCGGATGGCCGCACGATCGTGGGTTACGGCCAGCGCGGAGACCGCGTCGAAGCCTTCATTGCCCGCCTGCCATAGCCGGCGCCGGCTGCGATCTCGGCTCGGGGTCGGTTCCCACCAGGAGATCGGGAGTCGTGCGCAAGCGCGTGACGGGCGGCGCTGCGTGCTCGATCAGCGTGCCGTCGTCGTCGTAGCGCGCGAGCTCCTGCGCGACCTTGCGGAGCAACGCTTGCCGCTCGTGGAACGGCTGGAAGCTCGACTTGAAGCCCGCCAGGATCATCGTGCGGATGTCGGAGAAGGGAACGCCCATCTCGGTGTGCACGAGATAGAGCTCCTTCGACACCGACGTGTCGGTGATCAGCCGATTGTCGGTGTTCACCGTCACGCGGAGCCCGAGATCGAAATAGAGCTTGAGCGGGTGGCTCTTGAGGTCGCGCACCGCGCCCGTTTGCACGTTGCTCGACGGGCAGCACTCGAGCGGAATCCGGTGGTCGTTCACGTAGTGCAAGAGGTCACCGTTCTCGCGCAGTCGACAGCCGTGCCCGATGCGGTGGGCGCCGCACACGTGAATGGCCTGTGCGATCGATTCGGGGCCATAGGCCTCGCCCGCGTGGATCGTGCAATTGATGTTGTTGTCGCGGACGAGCTGGAACGCGGCGCGATGGTGCTTGGCCGGGAACTCGGCCTCGGCGCCCGCCAGGTCGAAGCCCACGACGCCGCGGCCCTTGTACGCCACCGCGAGCTCCGCCATCTCGTACGACGATTCGGGGGAGATGTTGCGGATCCCGCAGATGATGACGTTCGCCTTGATGCCGTAGGTCTCGCGGGCGCGCCGCAGGCCCTGCAGCACGGCTTCGACCACGCGCGTCAGCTTCAGGCCGAGCCGCGTGTGGAGCATCGGCGCGTAGCGCACCTCCATGTAGCGAACGTTCTCGGCGTGCGCGTCCTCGGCGAGCTCGAACGCGATGCGCTCGAGCGCCTCTTCGGTTTGCATGACGCGCAGCGTGATGTCGAAACCGCGCAGGTATTCGGTCAACGATCCGAACACGCGACCGCACCCGATGGCGGCGCGCAGGCCTTCGACGTCGTTGGCGGGGAGCTCGATTTTGTCCCGCCGCGCGATGTCCAGGATCGTCTCCAGACGGAGCGATCCATCCAGGTGAACGTGCAGATCGGTCTTCGGGAGCGCCTTGAAGACCTCGAATGGGACGCGCGGCCCCGGCACCTTTGCCGCGCGCAACGCTTCTCGATGAGACATGGGGAAGCCTAGCACGTCAGGCGGCTTCGGCTGCGCGCCGCCGCTCGCGCTCGGGCACGTCGGGCTGCAAGCCCGAACGCACGAGCGCCGACGTAACCAGGCCGACGATCGCGAGGTACGCCCACCACGGTACGCCCCGTTCGCTCGCGCCAGAAGCAGCGGTCTTCAGCGCTTCGCGGAAGACCTCGTCGCTTTGAGCGCCGACGATGCGTTGGTCCCCCACGTAGGTGGTGGGAAGTCCCTGGAAGCCGATGTCGCGAAGGATGCGACTCTCGCGCTCGAGGCGCGCTTCCGTTTCCGGCGCCTCGAGGCAGCGCTCGAACGTGCCCCGCTCGATGCCGAGCTCTACGGCCTTGCGCGTGATGTTCTCCTTCGAGAGATCGACGGTCGAGAACAGGAAGTCGGCGAGCGCGTCGGCCTTGCCGCTCGTCTCGGCGCAGATGGCGGCGAGCGCCGCGCCGCGTGCGTGCGGGTGGCTCCGCAGCGGCATGTTGAGCCGCACGAAGTGCACGCGGTCCCCATACGGCTCGAGCAGCGCCTTGAGCCGCCCGTGCAGGCGCCGGCAGTGCGGACACTGGAAGTCCGCGAACTCGATGACGTTGATCTTGTCCGAGCGGTAGTAGCTGCGGAGCTCGGGCGGAGCTGGTGGAACGGGTTTGACGAGGGGCCACACGGGCGGCGCGACGAGCGCCAACGCCCCGAGGCCCGCCCACGACCAACGCGCGAGCGGCTCGCGCTCGGCAGGGAGGGCCCGGGCTTTTCGGGGCCAAAGCCCCCCGCCGATGGCGCCTCCGACGCGGGCGGGGCCGGGAGCGAAACCAACCCAGCAAAACTAACCAAACACGAACGTTTGCGCCACGAGGAGCGCGAGCGCGATCGCCCCGCCGACGAGGGCGAGCACGGCCGCCCATGCCGTTCTCCGCGTCAGGGAAAGGGCGAACACCGTGGCGAGCCCGAGCAGACCGAGGTCCGGCAGGGTCAGGCCGAGCCCGAAGAGGTGCGCCAGATCGGTGCGCTGCAGGGCCCCGCACCCGGACTCCGCGCCGCAAAACGACGGATCCAGGCTGCGGTACTCGACGGCGAGGGCAGCGCTGGCAGACAGCCCCAGCAAGGAGAGGATTCGGAGCGCGATCAGAGCGTGGGCGCGCGTCACGGCAAGAGAGCCCTATACGTCGACTGGCAGGCATAGGCCAGCAGTCCGGCGCGGCAGGGACAAAGGTTCGAGCCTCTCCGGGCTGGTCGGGCTATAGCCGCGCGTCATGGCGAGCTCCCTACCGCGGCACGACAAGGTCGTTCGCTGCCTCGAGCAAGCCGGGCGGCCGCTCGCGATTCGCGAGCTCGCCCAGCGCCTCGAAGCACCGCCTGGCCCTGCCCTCGCAGCGGTTCTCGATACCCTCGTGGAACGCGGCATCGTGCAGAGGCTCGGGCGCCACCGCTACGCGCTGCCCAAGAAACGCGGTGGTGGCGAGCGCATCGAAGGCAAGCTGAACATGAACCCGCGCGGGTTCGGGTTCGTTGCCGGACCCGCGCGCGGCGAGGACGTGTACCTGGCTCCCGAAGCGATCGGCGCGGCGCTGCACGGCGATCGCGTCGAGGTCGAAATCGTGAGCCGCTCGCCGCGGGGCGCGGAAGGACGCATCGTGCGCATCATCGAGCGGCGCAGCCCGCGGATCGCGGGTCTTCTGCGCCGGCGCGGCCGCAGCGCGTGGCTCGAGCCGGACGATTCGCGCATTCGCGGACCGATCGTGCTCACCGGGGGGACCCGGATTGGCAAAGACGGCGAAGCGGCCGTGGCCAGCATCACCCGCTTCCCGGAATTCCCCGACGAGCACGCCGAGGCCGAGCTCGTGGACGTGTTGGGCACGCCGGGCGATCCCAACGTGGAGGTCGCGAAGATCCTCGTGCGCGAAGGCGTCGAGGAGCAGCATCCGGAAGGCGCCGTGCGCGAAGCCGAGACCTTGGCGGCGCGCCTTTTGCGCTCGATTCCCGATGGGCGGCGCGATCTCCGGAGCGTTCCGTTGCCCACCATCGATCCCGAGGACGCGCGGGATCACGACGACGCGGTTTGGGTGGAACGCACCGCGCAGGGATACCGCGCGTACGTCGCCATCGCCGACGTGAGCGAATACGTGGAGGAGGGCTCCGAGCTGGACGACGGGGCGCGCGCGCGGGGATGCACGATCTATTTGCCGGATCGGCCCATTCCGAGGGGGCCAACGGGCCTTCGGGCGGATTTT
>QGUH01000483.1 GCA_003242355.1 Pseudomonadota bacterium | reverse complement strand
ACGGTTTCGAGCGGCAAGCTCTGCGCCACCGCATCCGAGAGGCAGGCGAGCGCCGTCTCGGGGACTACGGGCGCCCAGTACGGGCGATCCCAGGAGTCGATCAAGTTGGCCAGGATGTACTGCGCGTAGTTGGAAACGCGCGTGGAGAGCTGCAAGTACGCGACGAACCCGAGGTGCTCGCCGTGCGCTTGATTGCGGAAGGCGCGCATCAGGTGCGTCTTGCCGCTGCCGGCGACGCCCTTGACGAGCAGGATCTTGCCGAAGCGCGCTTCGGCGGCGCGGTCGAGGAGGCGCTCGAAGGCGGCGCGCGCCGGGGCGTGGATGCGATCCACGTCGAACGGGTCGTACTCGAAGACCTCGGCGCCGTGCGCGACGGCATGGAACACCTCGGGGCTGTCCGGCGCGCAATACGCGGCCTCGCGCGGATCGACGCCGGTCGCGGGCGGCGCGAACGCGGCGAGCTCGTCGAGGATCGCGGCCTTTTGCCGGGCGCTGCCCGAGCCCGCCATTTCGAACAGGTCGTCGACGAGCCGCACCAAAAGGTCGCGATAGTCGTCGAGCGCGCGCGGATCGTCGAGCCGCTCGCCGAAGCGTTGGCACAGTGAAAGGCCCATGAACGCCGTGCTCCTGCAGCGCCCGCCGAACTTCTGCCCGTCGCTCGTGTGGTGCTTCAGGAAGTTCGCGACGCCGCCCGGTCCTTCGACGTCGAGCATGCGGTAGAAGCTGCGAAAGCGCGGCAGGTAGTGCAGCACCTCCCGAACGAGCGGCTCGACGAACGCGAGCTCCCGCTCGGAGAGCACGCCATCGAGGTTCATCACGCGCTCGGCCAGGCAGAGCGCGTCGTTCAACAGGGCGAGGCGCACCAGCGCGCCGGGCGTGACCTGCGCCTCGGTGGGAATGCGGGCGACCAACGCCGTCAGCTCGCTGCCCAAAATCGCATCTTGATTGTCGCCGTCGAGCACGCCCTCGATGCGGTGCGCGAGCTCTTCGAACGGTGCGACCGAGATTGCTGCGAAAGGCGTCATGATTCCGTCCCCAGCTGGATGAAGTGATACGTGGCGTTCAAATGGCGCGTCTCGGACGCGGCGACGTCCGCGGGATCCATCGCCGCGACCAGATCCGCGCGGGAGAGCTCGAGCACGCCGCGCCGATGCGCCTCCACCAGCACGTCCTTGAACCCGTCGATGCCGAGCGCGGCCACGCGCGGTTCGTCTTTGAGCGCTTCCCAGGCCGAGCCGATGAAGAGCTTGCGCTCGCCGAAGCGCTTCACGCGCGGTGCCGCCGCTTTCAGGCGCGGAACGAGCCAGGTTACCGGATCTTCCGTCGCAGGATGCCCTCCGTTCGTCGCTTGGTGCGCGGTGCTCGCGGTATGCTCGGTCGTGGCGGAGCGGTCCCGCGGTGGAGCGGAGAGGCGCTCCGGCGCTGTGGCGCTTTCTGGCTGCGTCGAGGAGCCGACGGCCACCGCGGCGGTTCCGACGGCGTCCGTGGACGTGTCTTTTGCTTCCGAAGAGGCGTCGCTCTGCTCGAGCCAGCGCTCGATGAGGGCTTGAGTCACGGGCTCGGCTTCGGCGCGGCGCGCCCCCGCCAACTTCGCGGCTGCGAGACGCACGACGTCCCGCGGTTGCGGGCGCCGCGGCACGCCGAGCTCCTGGGCAAGCAATGCCGCTTTGATCGTGCCGAGCGTGACCTTGCCGGAGAGCCCGAGTCGGCGGCGCAGCCACTCGTCCAGCACCTTTCCCGCGGAGGCATCCGCGTGCGCATCCGGAACGAGCCGGGGCAGCACCACCGACGCGTACAAATCGTCGGGACGCGCCGTTCGGCGCGCGCCCCGCCTGCCGGCGGCCATGCCGCGCAAATACCGAGTCTTGAAATCGCGCCAGTTGCGGACCGCGGGCACCGCGTCGGTTCCGAGCAATGCCGTGACCCGCTCGGCGCCCTTGGGCGTGAGCGCGAGTGGGCGAAGCGTGGCGAGCTCCGCGCGTGCGGCCTCGTCGAGCAGATTCCGCACGCGGTGGCTCCACTCGGCGGGCGCGAAGTGCGACGCGACGTAACCGTACAGCGACCGCGCCACGTCCGAGGACGACAGTCCCGTCTTCGCGGGGACGCTCAGCCTCAGCAGCACCAAGTCCAACAAGCGTTCGGGGTTCAGCGCCTTCATTCGATCTTCCCGCGACGATGCTCGATCGCACGATCGATCAAAGCGAGCACGTTGTCCAGCTCGCTCGTCACGTCGGAGGCCAGCACCCGAACCACCCAGTAGCCCGCTTCTTGAAGGAGCAAATCCTTGTGTCGATCGCGGCGATACGCGGCGGCATCCTGAAAGTGCCGATAACCGTCCACCTCGACGGCGATACCGAGCGCTTCGCACGAAAGATCCACCTCGGCCGTTCCGCGGCCGAAACGAAGCGCGAGCTTGCGATTCAGCGTGAACAGATCTCGAGTCCGCGGGCGCGCCTGCAGCGCGCGATAGAGGCGGAGCTCGGCCTGCGAGCGTGCGAACTCTTCGGTCGTCGGAGCGTCCGGTTGGGGGCGCGGCGGTTCGGCGGTCGTGGGGTGTTTCGGTTCAGTGGTGAGCGGTTGTTCGGTGGTGGTGCTCGGTGTTGCGCGTTGCGAGCGTGCGCCCGAGGAGGCTCGGCCATCGCGAAGGAGGTGCGGGCGTCGGTCGGTGTTGCTCGGCGGGGTGCGTCCCGAGGGGGCACCTCCGCCATCGCGGCGGGCGTGCAGTGGGGTGGAGTCGTTCGGGCTGGCGCGTTCGGTCGCCGACGGCACCACGCACGTCAGTCCCTCCGCGAGCATCGTGCGGTGGCGATCGGGGAGCGCGCGTTCGATGGTGTTCCACCCCTGCTCGCTCACCACGAGACCAACATCGAGCCACGGCGCGTGCTCGGCGATCTCCACGACCGCGCGTGCGGCGGCGACATGCCAATCCGCGCCGCCGCGCTCCGGGCGTCGGACGAGCAGCCCCGGCAGACCGCTGCCGCCCACGCGTTCGAGCAAGCGAAGACCATCGGGAAATGCGCGTGCCAGCGCGCCGAGCGGTTGCGACCCACCGAACAGCGCTGCATGCGCGATGGTCGTCGAGCAATCGAGCGCGAGCCCGATCGCGTTCGCCAGCGCTTCGCGTTGCCGTGGGCTGCCCGCGCGGGCGCGTGCCAACAGCTCCGCAACGGTCACCCCTTCGCGCGCTGCGGCCTGCTCCCGCACCCACTGCTCGACGCGTTCCCACGCGCGCTCCCACCCGAGCCACTCTTCGAGCAACTCCGTCCGCTCCACACGGTCGCTCACGACCGTCGCGCGGTCCGCCTGCGCGTGGAAACGGCGCCAAACCCATTCCGCGGCGTCTTCATTGCCGAGCAACACCGTTACCGTCACCGTCCCGCGTGCGCGACGCGCTCGGTGATGCTCCAGCGGTTTGAAGCGCCCACTCGCAACCCGCACGTCTGCCATCGTGCCGTCACGGTACCGCCGCGCCGGCGGAAACGAAAGCCTGCGATCGGATCGACCAGCGAAATCGGCGCCCGTTCTGTGACTGCCCGGCACGGTTCGCCGTGACTGCTCGGCACGGTTCGCGAGCGCGGCGTCCGTTCCGCGGTGGATTGTGTGGGACGCCGTGCCTACTCGGCACGGTTCGCCGATTCGACGACGGAGGGTATCATCGACGGGTTCGCTTACTCGTCTCCCTATGCTTCTCGCGCCTTTTATTGCGGTCGTCGCGGTCGTCACGACGACTCACGCGCTTCCGAGCTCGAGCTCGGAGAAGTCGAGTCACCCACGTGGGACTGCTGCGGGGATCGAGAGGACGGCCGCAGAAAGAGTCGTGGGTGCCCCACGTGGGAGCGCCGCGAGAATCGAGAGAACGCCTGCAGAAAGAGTCGTGGGTGCCCCACGTGGGAGCGCCGCGAGAATCGAGAGAACGCCTGCAGAAAGAATCGTGGGTGCCCCACGTGCGAGCGCTGCGAGAATCGAGAGAACGGCCGCAGAAAGACTCGTGGGTACCCTATGTGGGAGCCGTGCGACGTTGGGAACAGCGGGCGCCGAACCAGTCATGGGTCCCCCACGTGGGAGCGGAACGACGCTCGGAACGACGCCCGCCGAAACGGGCGTATCCGCCGATGCCGTGGAGCCAGCGACCGCGAGTGAGGCCGCGTCGGGCCACCCACGAGGGCCCAGTGCGGCTCTCGAAACGACGGACGCCGAAACGGGCGTATCCGCCGAT
>QGUH01000482.1 GCA_003242355.1 Pseudomonadota bacterium | reverse complement strand
CGTGAGCGAAGGAGGGGCAGGGCGCGCTGACTGCGCCGGAGCGCTCGCGGCGACGGCTGGGCCGTCCGCTGCCGCACCGGGGGCACTCGCTACAGCGGACGCCTCCGCCGCACCCGTCACGGAAGGCGCGTTGCCGGGGCGGGGCGGGGGTTCTTGGGGTTGGGTCGCCGCGCATGCCGTCGAGAGGAGCCAAAAGCTCCACGTGACCGGTTTCGGAGCGGCTCGACCGCGGCGCATCGGGTTCGAGCGGAGGATCTCACGAACGCCGAGGCCTCGTCAGCAGCGCTTTTCGCGGGCGTGGGCGGGCCGCGTTCACCAACGCGGCGGGCGCCGGTCCACCGGTGAGCGCGTTGCCGTCTCACTACGGGAGTTACTCTCTCATCCGAAGAGACGCTCGGCTTCGTCGGGAGACTCGGGCAAGAGCTCGACTCGGGCATCGGAGAGGGCGCTCTTCGAGGCGCCCAGCAGGGAAGAATCGGCGACCAGAACGCCCTCGGCGTGGGCGAGGGCGAGGCGGTCGGCTGCGTCGAGACGCGACGGAGGACCGTCGAGCACCACCCACGGCAGCAGGTCGGGGGCACGCGGACAGAGCGCGCGCGCGTCTGCGAGCGCGTGCGGCCCGCAGAGCACCAGGTGACGATGTCGGCCGTCCTCGGCCGCTTCCAGCGCCGCGCGCGCCGAGCGCACGAACGGCGCACCCAGGCACTCGATCCCCTGAAGCTCGAGGGCGCGTCGCATCGTCTGATCCCACGACGCATGCCACACGCTCGCGCGGAGCAGCGCGCGCCGCGCTGCCACGAGCAGGTGGCGCAGCGCGGGATTCGGCGGCTCTTCGGGTCGGGGGACGAGCGCGAGCACGCCCGGCGCGAGCCAGCGCTCGGCCGCCTTGATGCTGCGATCACCCGGCAACGGGTGCAGCGCGAGCTCGGCGCGGTAGCGCTCGAGCAAGCGAGCCTCGTTCTCCGCGCGGGAGCGTTTGAGCTCGCGCCGGCGCTCGCGACCCTGGGCGACGCCGTCGTAACGCACGATGCGTGCGAGCGGCTGGTACAAGACCTCGTAACCGGCGCTCCGCGCTTTGAACGCGAGATCCGCGTCCTCGCTCTGGCCAGGCGCGTACCGCGCATCGAAGCCGCCGAGATCGTGGAAGAGCCCCGTCGGGACGACGAGGCAGGCGCGCGAGCAGTAATCCACGGGCCGCACGAAGCGAAAGCGCGGCTCTTCCGGATCGCGGTGGCGGCCGTACTCGCCGTGCGTGCCGTCGCGAAACACGATACCGCCCGCATCCCGGAGCCGGCCATCGGGGAAGAGGTGGCGGGCTCCGACGACACCGGCGCGCGGCCAAACGGCGAAGGTCTCCACCAGCGCGTCGAGCCAGCCGGGGGTGACGCGTGTGTCGCCGTCGAGAAAGCACAAGAGCTCACCGCGCGCCGAGCGCGCGCCGACGTTGCACGCGTGCAGGGGCCCGAGGCACACCGCATTCTGCGCGATGCGCGCGCCGCGAACGGCCTCGAGCAGTTGCTTGACCGGATCCTCCGCGGCGTCGTCCACCAAGAGCAGCTCGAAGGGGGTTTTCACCGGCGTATGCGCGAGCGCCTCGAGGCAGGCGAACGTGGCCGAGAGCCCGCCGTGCACGGGGACGATGATCGACACGCGCGGTCGCTCCGAGCTCGGAATCTCGATGGGCCCGCGCGCAATCCGCGCGCGCACGGCGCTTTCCGTGGGGAGCGCGGGAAACCGTTCCCGGCGCGCGAAGCGCTGCGCCTTGACCACCGCCGCGCGCAAAAGCCCCAGCCGAGCGCGGCGCGGGCGCACGCGAGCCCCGAGGGCACGAACCCGCGCGACGACGTTCATCCGCCCATCCCCGCGGTCAAGAGCTCGATGAAAGCCCGCGCCGTGGGCGACCGTTCCCGCCCCTTTCTGACGATGATGCCGACCGAGCGCGTGAGCGGTCCCTCGCTCGGTGAAATGGCCACCAGCGTGCGGAGCTTCACCTCGTTCTTCACGCTGTTTTCGGGCAAGATCGACACGCCGAGCCCCGCTTCCACCGAGCGCTTGATCGTCTCGATGTTGTCGAACTCCGTGACGATCTGAACCGAGGCGCCGTGTTGTTTGAGCAGGCGATCGACGACGCGCCGGGTGGGCACGCCGCGATCGAACGCGACGAACGGCTCGCCCGCGAGCCGTGCGAGCGGCACCTCGCGCCGCCGCGCGAGCGGATGCTCCGGGCTGCACACGACGACGAGCACCTCGGGCCGGAGGGGAATCACCTCGATCTGTCGGCGGCGAAGCGGTTGCGCCACGATCCCGAGATCGATTGTACCGTCCAGGCACGCCGCGTACACGCCGTCCGTGCGGACGTACTCGACGCGCACGTTCACCTGGGGATGAGCGCGCAAGAATTGCTTTACGAACGGCGGCAGTGCGTGCAACCCCACGCTGTACACGGTGGCAACGCGCAGCGTGCCCGCCATGATCTCGGCGCTCTGGCGGAGCTTCTGGTCGAGAGCACGCAGCTGCTCGAGGATCGCCTTGCTCTCGGTGTAGAGCAGGCGCCCGGCCTCCGTGGGCACGGCCGGGCGTCCCTGCCGACGCTCGATCAGCTTGCGATCGAACCTTCGCTCGAGCGCGCGCAGCTGCTGACTCACTGCGGACTGGGAGACGAAGTTGAGCCGCCCCGCTTCGCTGAAGCTGCCGGTTTCGACGAGATCGCAGAAGGTTTTCAGGGTCTCGATGTGCATCGGCGAGCCATAAGTATTCCTTATACTGCGCTTGACGCGATTGAATGTGACTTATCGTGGGGATTCGGCTAGGAAACCCGGGCGAGCCGCCGTCCGGGGACGTCCCGGTCGGGGCGCCCGGGCTCGTTTCCGCGACCCGGAAGAATTCCGAATCGAACGACCACGCCTTGTATTAAGAAGCCAGCCCGCGGCGCGGCCCCGGCGTCCCAGTCGGCGGCGCGCAGCGCGAAGGAGCAGAGCACTCGTCATGACGACCCGGCACCTGCCAACCCTCGGCGGCCACCCTCAGGAGCTCGGAGGCACGCTTCGCACCGACAATTGGTGGGTCGGCCCTCTGATCACGTTGGTTGTTCTCACGGCGTTCAGCGCCTACGCGACCTGGGCCCTGTTCCAGGGCAGCCACTACTACGCGGCGCCGTACCTGAGCCCGTTCTACTCGCCGGTCCTGTTCACCAAGCTCGACGCGCCCGGCGCGGCGCCCCTCGAGCACGCCTGGTTCGGTGAGTGGCCCACGTGGTGGCCCGAGACGCCGCTGCTCCCGGCCTCGCCGGCGCTGCTCATCCTGATCTTCCCGCTTTTGTTTCGGTTCACCTGTTACTACTACCGCAAGGCCTACTACCGGGCCTTCACGGCGTCGCCGCCCGGGTGCGCGGTGAGCCCGGGCAACCGGCCGCGCTATCACGGGGAAACGCGCTTCCTCCTCTTCCAGAATCTGCACCGCTACGCGCTTTACATCGCGCTCCTCTATGTCGTCATCCTGAGCTACGACGCGGTGCTCGCGTACTTCAAGGACGGGAAGTTCGGGATTGGCGTGGGCAGCATCATCCTCACCGTGAACGCGGCCCTGATCGCGTCGTACACGTTCGGCTGCCACTCGCTCCGTCACCTCGTCGGCGGTCGGCACGACTGCATGTCGTGCGGCCAGAACACGCTCCGCTACGGGGCCTGGAAGCGGGCCTCGTGGTTCAACGGGCGCCACATGCAGTTCGCCTGGGCGAGCCTGGTCTGGGTCGGGCTGACCGATGCCTACGTCCGGCTGGTGAGCATGGGCGTGATTCACGACTTCAACACCTGGTGAGGCCATGCTGGACGTATCCGAAGTACAGACGGTCGAGCACGACGTGCTCGTTGTTGGCGCCGGCGGCGCCGGGCTCCGCGCGGCCATCGAGGCGAGCGCGCAGGGAATGAGCACGGGCGTGCTGTCGAAGAGCCTGCTCGGCAAGGCACACACCGTGATGGCCGAGGGCGGCATGGCCGCCGCGCTGGGCAACGTCGACCGCCGCGACAACTGGAAGATTCACTTCCGCGACACCATGCGCGGCGGAAAGTTCCTGAACGTGTGGCGCATGGCCGAGCTCCACGCCAAGCAGGCGCCCGCGCGCGTGCGGGAGCTCGAAGAGTGGGGCGCCGTCTTCGACCGCACGAAGGACGGGCTCATCAGCCAGCGCAACTTCGGCGGGCACCGCTATCCGCGGCTCGCGC
>QGUH01000481.1 GCA_003242355.1 Pseudomonadota bacterium | reverse complement strand
CCGTGTGGGTCGGGGCGCCCCGTGCGGCCTCTAGGAACCCCGGCCAGGCGCTCCGTTCCCCGCCCCTCTCGGGCCACCCCCGACCCCCCTGGGCTCGGAGGCGGCGGGCGCGTTCCGGATCGCCTTCGGCGCCGGGCAGCGCGCGCTCGTACCAAACGGCCGCGTCGAGGAACGCGAGCGCCTTCTGCGCGGCGGCGCCGGCGCGCTCGGCGTAGAGCGACCCCTTTTCGACGTCGCCCGCAGCGAGATAATGCGTCGCGAGCCGTTCGACGTCCGCGTCGCCGCTGTTTTCGATCGCGCGCGCGAGCGCTCCGTGCAGCCTCCGCGCGTCCTGCTCGTCGATTTCGGCGAGCACCGCCTCGCGTATCTGATCGTGGTAGCACTCGACGAGCCGAGATCGCGTGGGCCAGGCGCCGATGAAGTGGCGCGCCGAGAGCAGCGAGAGGTCTTCCCCGATCTCGGGGGCGCCCGCGGCGGCCGCGATCACGGCCTCGTCCACGGGCCGCCCGGCGACCGCAACGAGCTTGAGCAGCTCGCCCGTCGGCCCCGGGAGCGTCTTCACCCAGCGCCGCATGAACGATGGAAGCGAGCCCCCCGCCTCGGAGGTGGGCACGGCATTGCGCGACAAGGCGAGCACGAAGAACGGATTGCCGCGCGCTTCCGCGGTGATGTCGCGTATCGAGGAATCGACGTTGGCCTCGGGGGGAGCGACGCGCCGGGCGAGCTCGCTCGCTTCCTCGTCGGAGAGACCGGAGAGGTGCAGCTCGACGAGCTCGACCCCGTTCGGGTTGCTTTCGCTCGCGCTCGCTACGAGGTCGCGGAGCGCTTCCGGCGAGGGACGCCGCGACGTGCCGATGAGCAGGCACTGCGGGGGCTCCCGGCCGCCGAACACGTTCGCGAAGAGCAGCGCGCTGTCCGCGTCGCTCCACTGCAGATCGTCCACCACGATGACGAGCTGCCTTCTGCGCGCGAGCCGCCGGAAGAGCTCGGCGAACCCGGCGAACCCGCGCAACCGGAGCTCCGTGGGGTCGGCCGAAGGCTGCCGTTCGCCCGTAGTGCGGAGCGCCGGGACGCGCGCGAGCACCGGGAACAAGGTCGTGAGCGGCGACGGATCCCGCGGGGCGACCTGATCGGCCAGATCTTCTCCCGTGCTCGACAGATAGCCGCTCAGTGCGTCCGCGATTTGATCGAACGCCTTGTAGGGTACCGACTCGTGCTCGTAGCAGCGCCCGGCGAGCACCGTCACGTTCGGGTCCTCGCGCACGCTGCGCAAGAACGCATCCACGAGCGCGGTCTTGCCGATGCCCGACTCGCCGGAGACCGTCGCCACGACGAACTTGCCGGCGCGCACTTTTTCGAACGCGTCCGTGAGCACCGAAAGCTCGCGCGCGCGTCCGACGAAGGGGCCCGAAAGCGGGCGAGCCTCGGAGTTTGCGATACGCGTGCTCCGGATTTCGCCCCCGAAAATGCGCTCGAGCTCCGAGCCGCTCGGCCGCAGGCTCGGATCGCGGGCGAGCAAGCGGAGACACGTCTCTTCGAGCTCGGGGGGCGTCTCCGGCACGATGCTGCTCGGCGGATCGGGCGCATGAAACAGCTTGAGCGACAGAAGCTGGTGGACGAGCCCGCGGAAGGGGAGGCGGCCGACCAACGCCTGGTACAGCATGACGCCCACCGCGTACCAATCCGAGGCCGGTCCGACCGCCTCGCCCGTGAAGAGCTCGGGCGCCATGTAGACGGGCGTTCCGCGCAGCCCTTCCTGGGAGCTCTGTTGCAGAAGCCCCTGCGCGTCGCTCGCCAAACCGAAGTCGAGCACGACGACGTGCCCGCTTCGCGTCACGAGCACGTTCGAGGGCTTGAGGTCGCGGTGCACTTTGCCGGCCGCGTGCAGCGCGTTCACGCCGAGCACGAGTTGCCCGAAGGCGTGGCGCAGCCGTCCGTAGAAGCTCGTGTCGAGCGGTGCGGGCGCCTGTCCCGTCGCTTCCGTCCCCAGGTCGTCCGGCGGGATCGAGTCGCGCTTGCGGCGAACGTCGACGGTGGAGACGAGGATGGCGCCGTCCGTCGCGCTGGAGCGCCCGAGGTACTCCAAGAACGGCACCCCGTCGACGTAATCCATCACGAAGAACCACTGTCCGTCGATGCACGACAGCTCGTGCATCTTGACGAGGTTCGGGTGCAGCACGCCGGCGAGCGAACGAAACTCGCGCTTGAGACGGTAGATGGCGTCGGGCTCGACGTTGTTCAGGGTCTTGAGCGCGACCCGCTCGTTGCGTTCGGTGTTGTACGCCTCGTAAACGACACCCATCCCACCCGCGCCGATGCAGCGCATCACTCGGAACCGTCCGAGTGTGCTCCCCACGAGGGGAGCTTTGAGTGGGTCGACGCGCCTCACTTGCATCCGTTCAGGCTACACAAGCGCCTCTCGCGGAACAACCCGAGAAGACTCCGGTTTTCGTCACTCTCGGGTACGAAACGTGAGGATGTCGTACGTGTACACCCCGAGTCGGGTCGCGTATTCGAGGAAGCGAACCGCGCGTACCGCCGAATCCCTACCGAGCTGCCGTACGATCCTGGGTAGTACCTTGTAGTTCGGCAACGTATTCGCGGTCACGTCGTCCACGTGCACGAGCTCGAGCCCGTTTCGGCGCGCGAGGCGTCGGTACAGGCCGCGCGTGGGCGGTGGCGCCGCTTCGCCGTAGGTTCCGCGAACCGCGGAGTGGAAAGGGAGGTACAGCAGCGCGAGGAGCGGCAGGCGAAACGGATTCGCAACGAAGTCGGACACTACGAGCCGGCCGCCGGGTTTGAGGACCCGCCGCACTTCGGCGAGATACCGATTCCGGGACGGGAAGTGGAAGATGCACTCCACCGACAACACGGCGTCCAGACACCCGTTCTCGAAGGGTAGCTGGCACGCGTCCGCAACGACGAAGTCGATGCGGTTGTTCGAGCCGGGGCGCGGCTTCACGTTCGCGCGCGCGTGCTCGATTTGGCGAGCGTCGATGTTGACGCCCACGAGCTCGAGCCCCTCGAAGGTCTCGTCGAGCAGCGAAATGGCGCCGCCGAGCCCGCAGCCCACGTCGGCAACGCGCTTCCCCGGCCCGAGCTCGAGATGCAAGAAGTGCCGCCTCGTGAGCTCGTCCATCGCGCGGCAGTAGCCCTCGATGGAGAGGTCGGCAGCATCGGGACTCGCCCAGTAGCCCCAATGCAGGTTCTTGCTCCAGGCGCTGGTGATGATTTCGTTCTCCGTGCGAAGCCCATCGAGGACGGCCTCGATGTACGGCATGGCGGGGATGCGCGAGGTCAATGCGGGTACTCCTGGATTGCGCGGGCAATCCTGCGCCGGGGGCTCCGGCCGAGGCAAGCCTCGCGGTTTGCATCGTTCTTCCCGAACTCGCTCGGGCGGGACCACCGCGCGCGGGGGCGCTCCCCTCGACCCGAGTTTTTGCATATTTCGGCGCATTCCCGACCGTTCGTCGCGCGAGCGCCGTTTCCGAGCGCGCGACACGGCGTGTTTCGGGCTCAGTGCGCGATCAGGAGCAGGACCACGATCATCGGGCGCCCGTTGGGTCCTTCGATTTCGCGCACGGCCACACCGTACGATGCCGAACGCGTTTCCAGGAATTGAGCCGGGATCTCGAGCTCCGAGGATTGGGGCAAACGCTGCGCACCGGCCACGAGGCCCCTGGGCGCGTCTTGGGCGAGCCGCGCGACCTCTTCGGCGATCGCTTTTCCGACGCGCGCGAGATCGTCGGCGTCGGCGTCGCCGAGGCCCGCAACGTGGTCTTCGGCGAGCCGCGTGAGCAGAGAGCTCTCGCGCGCGGGAACGAGGCCGCGGTCGCGCCGTGCGCGCCCGAGCAGGCGCACGATGGCCGCGCGCGCTTCGCGGGCGGACTCCGCCTTGCCGGGGCGCGCGAACACCTGAGTCACCATCAGGTTTTCCGGATCCTCCACGCCGCCCTTCACGATGCCGATGCCGACGTGCGTGACGTCTCGAGAAAGGATGTTCTCGCGATGCCCGGGACTGCGCATCAAGCTCTCCTGGCTCTTTTCGACGTCGGGGGCTTCGGAGAGGTTCTCCCGGGCGGCGAGGAAGAGGTACCCGGCCGCGTTCAGACGATCTTCGAGCGAACCGGTCGTCGGCGACTCGTGCGCGAAGAAGCGGTGATCGCGCATGTCGGCGGAGTGGTGGCGTGGTCTTTTATACAAATGTAACCTTCCCACAGAAAGGA
>QGUH01000480.1 GCA_003242355.1 Pseudomonadota bacterium | reverse complement strand
CCCATTCCGGGATCTCTGCTCCCCCCCCTTTTCGGGAGGCAGGGTTCGGGCACCCGGGGGCCCGGCCGGCGGGGTGCGGGCGTCGCGCTTTTGAGCGGGATGCTGAGACGGGAGTCGGGCACCCGCGTCGAGGATTCGGGGGCGAGCAGGTCGGACACCTCGACGTTCAGCGCGTCGCTCAGGCGGGCGAGGGTTTCGAGCGACGGGTTCGAATTGGCGGACGAGCGCCCCCGAACGACCCGCTCGAGCCGCGCGACGGTCTCGACGGTCACCCCCGCGCGCGCCGCCAGCTCCGCCTGGGTGAGACCCGCCTCCACACGCAGTGCCCGAACCTGGGTGGCAAGGCGCATGGCCACTGCGTTCACGGAAGAGGTGCGCGACCCCGCGGGCATTTTGTCATCTAGTAGCATGGGATTTATCGAGGCAAGCTGTCACGACGGCTACGCCGCCACCCGGCTGGGAGCAAACCAGTCACCGGCAGGAGGATAATTCCAGCCCCGAGGCGCTCGGATCAGGCTAAATGGCCGAGAAACGCCGCCACACAGGCCGAAAGGAAATCCTCCGAGAGCAACGAACGCGCCGAAATGCGCGGAAAACCAGCGTCGAACAGGTTCCCCGCGGCCCTCCCCTCAGCAGCCAAAACGCTGCGCCGATCCCGGCCGAAACCCTCGTCGGCCACCAAAGACGGGGGCCGGCCTCAGGCCGAAGTCGACGCCTCGCCGGCCCTCGGCTGCGTTCTTCGACCCCCAAAGAGGGCGCCCCGACGCTGACCTCGGGCGGAGGTCGGCGACCAAAACGCCGGGCCGGCTCCCGGCCGAAGTCCTTCGGCAACCCAAAACTCTGCCCGCATCCCCTCCGGCGACCAAAGTCGCCGCGCCAGTCCTGGCTTCGCGCGGAAGTCCCCTCCGCGACCGAAGGCGGCGCGCGCTGCGTCCGACCCAGTGAGGATCCTTGCTCGCCTGCCGTCGTCGATGAAAGAGTGCCCCCGTGGGAGATTCGCTGGACGCGCGCACATTCGAGGCCCGCTACCGCGAGCTCGTCGCCGAGTTCGGGAAAAACCGCACGAATGTGCTGTGCATCGAGTGTACCGGCTGCGAAGCCTGCACCGAGTGCACCTTTTGCGAGGACTCGCAGCGCCTACTGCGCTGCCATTTTTGCGTCCGGTGCGAGGGCTGCTCGGACTCGGCCCACTGCCGCTCGTCGCGCGGGCTCACCGGCTGCCAGCACTGTATCGAGTGCGACAACTGCCTGGCGAGCTCGTACCTCGTGCGCTGTGTCGGGCTCTCCGGTTGCAGTTATTGCTTCGGCTGCGTCGGGCTCAGCAACAAGGACTTCCACATCCTGAACGAGCCCTACCCGCGGCGCGACTACTTCGAGATCACCCGCCGGCTGCTCCGGGAGCTCCGCCTCGGGTGACGCTTTTGCGCGATGAACGGCCCCCCGGACCCGACTCTGGAAGCGCTCTGGAAGCGCGTCGTCGATCACTGGGACGACGACCAGGCGCACTCGAGCTTCCTCGAATACTGCACGAGCAACGATCGCCTGGTCGAGGCCGCCGTGCGGTACCGGGGGATGGTCGGGGATCACGCCCGCTCCGAGGTAGCCAAAAAGCGCCTCGAGTCGGTGACGGTGCTCGCGATGGCGCGCTTCGATGCCCTACGCCGCACGGAGCGCCCGGCGCCCGGTCGCGCGGGCAGTTACATGCTGATCACGTTCTTCGTGCTCGCGACCATCGGCCTACTGGCCTATCTTGCTTCCACCCGCTGACGAACCCCTCGGTCTCAGGAATGTCCGGGAAATCCAGCGCGTTGTGGGACTCGCGTCGGACCTG
The DNA here is from genome assembly GCA_003242355.1 of Pseudomonadota bacterium. Lineage (GTDB taxonomy): Bacteria > Myxococcota_A > Polyangia > Polyangiales > Polyangiaceae > PMG-095. Next base: position 2,400 of record QGUH01000480.1, on the reverse strand, counting down.
CTCCGGGCCACGTGTGTTATAGAGGGCCCGGGGCGCCCTGGCCCCCTTTTAACCAACAAGAGGAGTTGAACATGAATCTTAAGGCGTTGGCGCTCGTCGCAGGCTGCGCCGTCGTGACGGCGTGTGGCTCCGATCCCACGCCGCCTCCCCAAGTTCCCGAGGCTCCGCCGCCGGTCGCAGAGGTCCCCCCTCCGCCACCGCCCCCTGCCGTGGACGACAACCCCAACCAGTCCAACGTGCAGATTTCGGAGGACATCAAGCGAGCCTGCGGGATCACGGACGCGGAAGCCTACTTCGCGTTCGACTCCGCAAACGTTCGTGAGCCCGATCGGGCCATCATGCGCAAGCTCGCCACCTGCTTCACGACCGGTCAGCTCAAGGGGAGGAGCATGCGCCTCGTGGGGCACGCGGATCCGCGTGGCGACGAAGAGTACAATCGCGTGCTCGGCCAGCGCCGCGCCGACAACGTAAAGGCCGCGATCGTGACCGCCGGCATGGACGGTAACCGGATCGCGACGACCTCGCGCGGTGAAGACGAAGCGACCGGCACGGACGAAGCGGGCTGGGCTCGGGATCGCCGGGTGGAAATCCTCCTCGGCAACTGACGGAACCGAATGCAGCTCGCGCAACCGGCCGCCGCGCACGGCAAGGCCCTCGATCCCCTGAGCCTGATGCTGGGCTCGTCGGGGGTCGTTCTCGTCGTCCTCGTCATCCTAATCGTCGCTTCGGCGCTGGTTTGGCTGATTTGGTTTCTCAAGTTCGCACAGCTGCGCCGGCTTCGCTCGGCGGAGGAGCTTTTCGAGCGAGCCGCCGAGAAGCTCCCCCGCCCGGCCGATCTCGTGAGCCTGGCGCAGCGGCACGCGAGCGCGCCCGGCGCGCGCGTGGTGCTCGCCATCGCGCGTCGACAGCAGACGCAGCCGGCCGGCGCGGAGCTTCTGACGGCGGTGGCGCGTCGCGCGCTCGCCACGGAGCAACAGCGCGCCACCGTGCTCATGCCGACGCTTTCGAGCATCGCATCGGCCTCGCCGTTCATCGGCTTGTTCGGAACGGTGTGGGGCATCATGGATGCGTTCTTGCGCATCGGCGTCGAGAAGAGCGCGTCCTTGCCCGTCGTCGCGCCCGCCATCGGCGAAGCGCTGATCGCGACGGCGTTCGGCCTGGTCGCGGCGATCCCCGCGACCATCGGGTACAACTACGTCGACAAGCGTATCGGTGATCTCGTCGACGAGCTGACAGCGAGCTCGGAGGTGTGGGTCGCCACGTTCGCGGGGGACGGCGTGGAGTCCTCCCTGCCGTACGCGCACGCACGGCGGTAACGCATGGCCGGCGTTCGACTGGGCAGCCGCGGACGCGGGGGCTTCCGCGACATCAACGTGACCCCGCTCGTCGACGTGATGCTCGTGCTGCTGGTCGTGTTCATGGTGACGGCGCCGCTGCTCACGACGGGCCTGCGCATCGACTTGCCCGAGGTGCGCGCGGCGCAAACCCCCGTCAAGGATGCGCGCCTGCTCGTCACGATCACCAAGGACGAGCGCGTGCTGTTCGGTGAGGACGAGGTCACCAACCGCATCGACGAAGCGCTGAAGGAGAGTCAGCGCGTGCAAACGGAGCGGGAGCTTTACATCCGCGCAGACAAGAACGCGCGCTACGGCATCGTGGCCCAGGTGGTCGCGGCGGCGCGCAACAGCGGCGTCGAATCGTTGAATCTTTTGGTCGAGCCGGAAGTCGAAGAGGTATCCGACAACGAAACCTCACCCTCGGGCGGTCAACGGGCCGCACCGGGATCCCCGAAGTGACATGGCGAGCAGCGCCTATGGCCTCCATCGCCACGAGCGCGCCTTCCGCCCGAGCGAAATCGTCCTGGCTGCGTTGGGCAGCGCGGGAATCCTGACGGCCTTCTTCGCGTTGCTGGTCCTGGCCGGCAAGAGCTCCGCGCACGTCCAAGCGAAGGAGGCGCCTCCGCCGACGGCCATTCCGATCGCAGTGAAACCCGTGCTCGACGATCTGCCGCTCTTGAAGCAAGGCGGGAAAAAGGTCCGCCCCAAGCTTCCCGACATGTGGCAGAAGCCGCCGCCGGTACGCCGGGTCCAGCCGAAACCCGCACCCTCTCCGAAGGCGGAGAAAACGCCCGAAGCAGCCTCGAAGACCCCGCTTCCGAAAGCCAGCGCCGAGGAGCCGAAACCCGAGGACCAGGTCGCCAAAGAAGTCGACCAGGTGCTCGAGGAGACGCCCGATGCCGAGCCCGTAGTCGAGGGCGAAGGCGCACCCGACGGCGTGAAGGAGGGCACGGAGACGGACCCGCTCAAGGCGCGCGCGGTGAGTCAGTACCTGGCCAAAATCCTCGCGTGGTTCAACGCCCGATTCCAACCGCCCGTGGGGCAGATCCCGTGTGAAGAGTTG
>QGUH01000479.1 GCA_003242355.1 Pseudomonadota bacterium | reverse complement strand
TTTCACCCGCTGATAACGCCCACTCTGTCTTCCGGATATATCTTCCCCCCATCTCGCTGCGCTAAATCTTGACCCCCTCCAACGCCCCCGTCTCGGTCACAACCCCGCGAGTCTCTGGGTAAATCGCCGTCGCGCGCCCGCCGACGACGGCTGCGACGGCGACGGGAATGTCGTCGGACACGATCACGGGCACGCTCTCGGGCAGCTCGCGCGCCGGCTCTTCCACGGGATCGTGCAGGGTGTGCAGGCGCTCGCCCGCCCGCGAGCGGCGGACGCCGAGGTCGTGCGACGGCAAGCGATCCGCGTCGTACGGGTGCGTCGGCTGGCCGAGCTCGAGCATGACGTAGTTCGACGCATCGACGACGTTGTTGATCGGCGACATGCCCGCGAGCGTCAGGCGGCGCCGAATCCACTCCGGCGACTCGGTGACCCGCACGTTCTCGATGAAGAGCACGGACAGCGACGTGCACGCGTCGGTCGCCGTGATGGTCGGCGACAGCCCGGCAGCCGCCGGCAACGGCGACGGCTCGTCGATGGGCTTGAGCGTCTTGCGGAGCAGCGCCGCCACCTCGCGCGCCACGCCGCGCATCGACTGACACCGCGCGATGTTGGGCAGGATTGCGAGGTGCAGCACGTAGTCCGCGCGCGCCCCCTCACCCAGCGTCACGTGCTCGCGCACGCTCGCGCCGACCGGCACTTCCGGCCCGAACGTGACCGCCCGGGTCGCATCGGTGCCGACACCGAGATCGGCCGCGCTCGCGAGCACCCCTTCGGACAGATGCCCATAGAGCTCCGCGGCCTCGACCTCCCGGAGCTCGAGCTCCGTTCCCGCGAAGAGCGTCGCGCCGGGTAACGCCACCGCCACGCTCTGGCCCACGGCGAGCTCCGGCGCGTTGGTGATCACGCGCCGGGTCCGATCGGCCTCCACCGTGAGCAGCGTCGAGCGCCCCACGGGCTCGAGCGCCGTGATGCGCCCGACGCGGACGCGCGGGTCGAACGCGCCGAGCGGCTGCACGAGCTCCACCTCGATGCCCGCGAGCGTGAGCCGCTCCCCGATCTCGTCCGGATCGAGCGGCTCGTCGAAGTACTCCTTCAGCCAGGAGAGCGGAACTTTCATCGAAAGACTCCCGAAAGCGTCGGCGGCTCAGCGGAACTGGCGCAAAAACCGGAGATCGTTCTGGAAGAAGTGGCGAATGTCCGTGATGCCGTGCAGCAGCATGAACGCGCGCTCGACGCCCATCCCGAACGCGATGCCGCGCACCACGGACGGGTCGTAGCCGCCGTTGCGGAGCACCGTGGGATGGACGAGCCCCGCGCCGGCGATCTCGAGCCAACCGGTGTGCTTGCACACGCGGCACCCTTCGCCGCCGCAGAGCGTGCAGCGAATGTCCGCCTCGACGCTCGGCTCGGTGAAGGGAAAGTAGCTGCCGCGCAGGCGAATCTGCTGGTTTTTGCCGAAAACCTGGCGCGCGAAGGCGAGCAGCACGCCCTTGAGATCGCTCAGGCGAACCCGCGGCCCCACCATCAGCCCCTCCACCTGGTGGAACTGCATCTCCGAGCGCGGCGTCACCTGCTCGTGCCGATAGCAGCGCCCCGGGAGGATCACGCGGAGCGGCCCGGGCGCGTACTTGCGCATCGCGTGGATCTGCCCCGGTGAGGTGTGCGTGCGCAGCACGGCGCACTCGGAGATGTAGAAGGTGTCCTGCATGTCGCGCGCGGGATGCGCCGGCGGCATGTTGAGGAGCTCGAAGTTGAGCTCGTCGAGCTCCGCGTGGGGCGACTCGAACGTCTCGAACCCCATCGCGTTGAAGACGCGCTCGATCTCCCGAATCGCCGCGGTGATCGGGTGCAGCCCACCCGTGGGAAGCGGCCGGCTCGGCAGCGTGACGTCCACCGCTTCGCGGCGGATGGCGCGTTCGAGCTCGAGGTTTTCGACCACCTGCTTCTGGCGTTCGAACGCGTCCTTGAGCGTATTCGCCGCGGTGTTGACCCGCGCCCCGAAGGGCTTGCGCTCCTCCGGAGGGAGGGAGCCTATCCGTTTACGCAGCGTCGTGATGGTGCCGGACGGCGACAAGTGCGCCCGGTACCAGGCCTCGAGCGCTTTCTGATCGCGCACGGCCTCGAGCTCCGCAAGCGCACGGGACGCGTACGCCTCGACATCTTGTGTGGCTTCCGCCGACATGGCTCAGGGGGCGGCTATACCATTGAAAAAGCCCGAAACTCCAGGCTCTAGCCTCGGCCGAGGTCGCCGAGCGCGCGGCGAGCGGCGATGTAGCCGGCGCACCCGATCACCGAGCCGGCGGGGTGCGTGCCCGCGCTGCACGAATAGAGCCCCGCGATGGGCAGCGCGTGGGGAAAGCGATCGGCGAACCCGAACCCGTTGTCGACGTGGTGAATGTGCCCGTGTCGGATTCCGAAACGCTGCTCGATGGCCATCGGATGCAGCGGCATCCGATCGACGACGAGGCTCGACGTGCCCGGAGCGAAGCGGTCGCAAATCGAGAGCAGATGATCCGAGTACGGCTCGGCCGCCTCGTCCCAGGTGGTCTCGGTGAGGTCGTAGGGCACCCACTGTACGAACAGCGCCGAGCTCAACCGGCCACGCTCGTCGGTCAGCGTCGGATCGAGCGGCGTGTGGATGTACCACTCGATCGTTGGAAAATCGGGCAATCGCCCCGCCTGCACGTCGCGGAAGGCGCTCTCCAGCGCCTCGATCAGGTTCCCTTCCTGCGGAAGCAGATGGATCGTCGGAGCGAACGCCGGCGGCGGATTCGGCAGACACGTGAACGTCGGCATGCGCTCGAGCGCCAGGTTCAGCTTGAACGTCGATCCGGGGCGATAGAGCCGATCGAGCTTTTCGCCGAGCTCGCTCGGAAACTGCTCGCGCCCGACGAGCTCGCGCAACGTGAAGGGATCGCAGCCGGCGAGCACGACGCGCGCGCGCAGCTCGGAGCCGCTCTCGAGGACGACGCCGCGCGCCGTGCCGCTCTCGACGAGAACGCGGGCCACCGGCTCGCCCCGCAGAACGCGGCCGCCAGCGCGCTCGAGCGCCCCCGCGAGCTTTTCGGTGACGGTGCCCATTCCGCCCCGCACGAGCATCCACGTGCCGTCGCTGCCCGGCAGGCGGCACATGTTGTGGACGAGGAAGTTCATCCCGGTGCCTGGCGTGTTCCACGAGCCGTACAGGCCCGAGAAGCCGTCCGTCACGGCGTACATCGCCTTGACGAGATCGCTCTCGAAGCCGAACCGATCGAGGTACTCGCCGACCGAGCCGCGGCAGAGCCGCACGAAGACCGAACGGAGCTCGGGGCGCACGTAGCGCTCGGCCGTCTCCTCGATGCTGAGCGGCTCCTCGAGCCACGTGGGCGCGATATCCTCGCGGATTTGCGCGATCTCGCGCTCGAGCGCGGCGCTCGCCTGGAGGTCGCGCTCGGAAAAGTGCTCGCGGAACTGGCGTTCGAGCTCGGCGCGATTCGACCCGAAGAGCAGGTAGCGGTTACCGGTGGTCGGCAAAAAGTAGTGGGGATCGCGCCGGATGAGCGGCAGCTCGAGGCCGAGCTCCCGGATGAGCTCGGGCGGCATCAGCCCGAGCAGGTAGGCGCCCGTGGACGTGGGCAGGTTCGGTGCGCGCGCGAACGGACGTTCCGTGCGCACCGCGCCGCCGATCTCGGCGCGCGCCTCGACGACGAGGACCGAGAGCCCCGCGCGTGCCAGCAAGATGCCCGCGACGAGCCCGTTGTGGCCGGCGCCCACCACTAGAGCGTCCCACGCACGGCGTTCCGCCTGCGAGCGAGTCATGTCGCGCTCGTGCATGAGGTCGAGCTTCCCATGATGAGCGCGCGACGCCAGCCACGGGATTCGTGCTACGACCGCGGCGAGTTTGCCGCTCGATGCCGCCTGCATCCCCCTCGGACCGCTCCCCGCTCGTGCAAACGAGCCGAAAGCTCGCGCGCGCCGCGGACGCGCTCGCGTTCGGCCCACCGACCGCATGCGTGTACAATCCGCTCGTCTACGCGCGTGAGCCGCACGAGCGTTATCTCGAGCGCTACGGGTCGCGCCGCGGCAGAGTCTTGCTGCTCGGCATGAACCCGGGCCCGTTCGGCATGGTGCAAACGGGCGTTCCGTTCGGGGACGTGGCGAGCGTGCGCGACTTCCTGGGCATCGAAGGCCGGGTGGAGCGGCCGCGCTGTGAGCACCCCTTCGGACAGATGCCCATAGAGCTCCGCGGCCTCGACCTCCCGG
>QGUH01000478.1 GCA_003242355.1 Pseudomonadota bacterium | reverse complement strand
CTGTACGGGCTTGCCTAGCAGGATGCGTGCCCAGCGCGGCGGCGGTGGGGGTGGCCCGTGCTCCACACGCTCCCAGAGCCACGCCGCCGCGCGCATGGCCAGGGAGGCCCCGGCTGCGCTCGCACCCATGACGAGCATCGTCCAGATCAGCTTCTTCATCGGGGTCCCTCCGAACGAGCGCGCAACGCGCTCATTTGATGTTGGCCCGACGCGCGCGACGGACAAGAACGAAAGCAGAGCTGGAGCGCCGCGCGACGCCGCACGCAGGACGAAAGCTCGGGGTGCCGTGCTCGAGCTGACGCCACGCGACACACGCCGTTTCGCCGCGTTGCGGTGAACGGATTTCGAAGTCGCCTTCGCCGCGTCGCGGTGGACGGGCTCCGGAATCGTCGACGCCGAGCGCCTCGAGCAAGCTCGTCCTGCCGCGTCCGTCGTCGCCCACAGTCACCGCATCCGCCGCGCGGTCGTCGCACCAGCACCGGCAAGTGCGTCGCCGTCGCATCGGCGGCGCGATGGCGCTGCCAGCGCTTTCGCGCTCGCGAACGAGCACGCACCGAATCGCCGGGTTCGGTCCATTCATTTACGTTCGACGATTCGGGTGGGACGCGCACCGCGCAACGAGCGTCGATACGAGTCGCAGAGCGAGCGCTCATGTACGCGCATCTGCAATGACGCGCCGCGATCGTGAAGACGCACCGAAGTTTTCCGTAAGCTCGATTGTTGCCTCGATTTCCGAATGGATTTCGCACTGACACATAACGAAAAAACGCATTTCGTACTTCTCCGATCGCGAATCGACCGTGTACTCTTCGGACCTCGCGAGGCCACGAGGGAATTCGCATGCAGAAGAACGACTGCGTTCGCGCGCTGTTCCTTTCTCCTCGGCTCACCGCTACTGCGCTGATCGTCGCGCTGGCGGGCTGCACGGGCGAGATCGACGCGACGCCCGGGATGGATCCCGGGAACACGACTCCGAACACGAACGGCAACGGCCCTGCCGATCCCCCGACGTCGCCTGGATCGCCGTCGACGGGCAGTCCGCCAGCGGGCGCGCCCACCACGAGTCCCACGGGCGGAACGCCGACGACGCCGCCGGATCCGGGAAGCGAGCCCGGCACCCCTGGGCCGAGCGCGCCGACGGACCCGACGTTGCCCGACCCGATGGCGCAGGCATGTGCCGAGTCCAACGGTGTGCTCAACGTCGGGCTCACGAAGCTCCGACGGCTCACGCGCGACCAGCTCGACAACACCGTTCGCGATCTGCTCGGCGTGACGGGGGACCCCGGCTTCGCCCTGGGTCCCGAGGGGCGCCTCCGGCCGTTCCACACGACAGCGATCGCGCCCATCACGGATCTCATCGTTCAGCAACATCAAGAGATCGCGGCGGACCTCGCGGTTGCCGCGCAAGCCCGCATGAACGAGATCGCGCCGTGCGATCTCGCTGCCGATTCGGGGACGACCTGCGCCACCGAGTTCGTCGAGACCTTCGGGATGCGCGCGTTCCGCAGACCGCTCGAGCCCTCCGAGGTCGCCGATTACGTCGAGCTCTATCGAATCGGTCACGAAGGCGGGGGCGCGGCGAATGGATTCCGCCTGGTCGTCGAAGCGATGCTCCAGTCGCCCTTCTTCCTCTACCATTCCGACGTGGGGGTGAACGGCGCGCCTTCCGCGACGCCGGTTCCCGTCACGCCGTTCGAGCTCGCCTCGCGCCTTTCGTACTTCCTCTGGAACTCGATGCCGGACACGGAGCTGTTCGAGCGCGCCAAAGACGGCTCGTTGGTGCAAGAAGCCGTGATCACGGCCCAGGTCGAGCGCATGCTCGCCGATCCGCGTGCAGGCCAGACGATCGCGCTCTTCCACCGGCAATGGCTCGGCTTCGACGACCTGGAAGCGCGCGACAAGGATCCCGACGCGTTCCCCGAGTACGGCCCCGAGCTCACGCGCGCCATGCTCGCCGAAACGGCGCGCTTCACCGACTACGTGGTACGCCAAGGCGACGGCCTGCTCCGCACCTTGTTCACTGCGGATTTCACGTTCCCGGACGCGGCGCTCTTGCCGCTCTACGGGGTGACGGCGCCTCCGGGCTTCACCGACGGCGCGCGCGTCCAGCTCGATGCGACCCAACGCTCGGGCATCCTCACGCAGGCCGCCTTCTTGACCCGTCATGCGCACCGCGAGCAGACCTCGCCGGTCCTGCGCGGCATCATGGTCCGGGAGAACTTGCTCTGTCAGCCGATCCCGCCACCGCCCGCAGCCGTGAACAACGCGCCGCCGCCGGCGAGCAGCGCCACCACCACGCGGGAGCGCTACGCGCAGCACGTGGAGGATCCGGCATGCGCCACCTGCCACAGCCTGATCGATCCGCTGGGCCTCGCCTTCGAGCACTACGACCCGATCGGGCGCTACCGCGTCACCGACGGCGCTGGCGAGGTCGACGCCTCCGGCGAGGTCACCGGCGTCAGCGCCGACCTCTCGGGCCCGTTCCAGAACGGCATCGAGCTCGTGCAGAAGCTCGCGGCGTCGAAAGACGTCGCCGACTGCGTCGCCAACCAGTGGATCCGCTTCTCGCTCGGGCGCATGGAGAGCAAGAGCGACGCCTGCTCGGTGCAGCGCATCCACGAAGACTTCCGAGCGACCGGAAACATCAGGAGGTTGCTCACGCAGATCGCGTTGAGCGACACGTTCCGCCACGTCCGCTCCACGGGCGGTGAGGAGAACTAGAGATGCGACAGAGACGAAGGGTCGGCCTTTCCCGACGCAAACTGCTCCAGACTCTGGGCGTCAGCACCGTACTCAGTCCCTTGATTCCGCTGCTCAACGCGAGCGGGCAGGAAGCCGCTCGCCCGAAGCGCCTGCTCCTCTTCTTCACGCCGGACGGAGTGCCGTCCAAGGACTGGAACACGACCGTCGACTGGCGGCCGAAGGGAACCGAAACGGACTTCACGTTCTCCGAGATCCACTCCCCCCTGCAGCCCTTCATGGCGAAGATGGTGGTTCCCTGGGGCCTCACCATGACGGCGGGCGGCGCTGGTGAGCAGCACGCCTACGGCATGGCCGGCCTCTGGACGGCCTCCACGCTCCACGAGCCGCACGCGGGGGCAGACTTCGACGGGGGCAACGGCCATCGCACCGGCTGGGGCAGCGGGCCGTCGATCGACCAGATCGTCGCTCGCGCTTACGGACCGGCTGCGCCCTATCGCGTCCCGCCCGACGATCCCAATCAAGAGACCCCTTACCGCTCGCTCGAGCTCGGCGTGCAAACCGGCGGCGTGACCAGCCTCACGCGCATGATCTACGCCGGAGACAAGCAGCCCCTCCACCCGGAGACGAACCCGCGCGCGGCGTTCGATCGCATCTTCGCGGGCGTGGATCCCAGCGGCTCGGGCTCCGAAGATCCGGCGGCAGCGCGTACCCGACTCGAACGGCAGGCGGTGGTCGATCGGCTCAAAGGCGATCTGACTCGCATCCGCACCCGCATCGGCAGCGAAGAGCACCAAAAGCTCGATGCGCACCTCGAGGGCCTCTTGGCCATCGAGCGGCGCTTGTCGACGACGCCGACGGCGATGGAGCCCGCGCTCGGGTGCACGATCCCCGAACGGCCCGGCGATACGCGCGCCTCGAACGCGAACTATCCGGATCAGATCCGGCAGATGATGGACATCGTCGCCCACGCGCTCGCCTGCGACGTGACGCGCGTCGCGAGCCTACAGCTCAGCTACGGGTTCAGCGGCGTGACGCACACCTGGTTGGGTCACAACACGACTCATCACACGATGAGTCACGACAACACCGATCGTCGCGCCGACCTGTCCGCAATCGACAAGTGGTATTCGGGCCACTTCGCGTACCTCTTGGAGAAGCTCGATTCCGTGCCGGAGGGCGACGGCACCTTGCTCGACAACACCCTCATCGTTTGGGGCAGGGAGCTCGGCTCGACGGTGCACCGCATGGACCGCGTTCCGTTCCTGATGGCCGGCGGCGCGGCGGGGGCGCTCCGCACCGGGCGCAACCTCAACTTCGACAAGCAGCCGCACGCCAAGCTCCTCGTCTCCGTCGCCCAGATCATGGGTGTCGAGACGAACAGCGTCGGCAATCGAGAGCCGAATTCGGGCCCCCTTCCCGGGCTCGTGTAGGCGCCGCCCGGGGGCGTCGGTGTGGTACGGATCGAGCAACGCCGGATGCGCCCACGAAATCGAACCTCCCGAACCACCGGCCCCCCGTTTCCCGCACAAACCTGGGTAG
>QGUH01000477.1 GCA_003242355.1 Pseudomonadota bacterium | reverse complement strand
TTTTAGAATGCAGCCGTCACCACCTATATATGCCCACGAGTTCCTCGCGCGCGGGTGTGGGTGTGATTAAGAGCCGTTTTCCGTCCCCCCGGCGGGTGCAGCCCGCCCCGCCCCCCCGCGGCCCGCCGAAAACGGCTCCTCCGCCATCCGTCACATCCCCTCACCACCTCACGGCCGCTACGCCTCGTTCGTTTTCGTTCACTCCGATGGGTGATGCACACGCCCGCACCCGCGGCCCGCCGAAAAACGGCTCCTCCGCCCATCCGTCACGTCTCCTCACCGCCACACGACGGCTGCGCCCCGTTCGTTTCGTTCACTCCGACGGGTGATGCACACACGCGCACCCGCGGCCCGCCGAAAACGGCTCCTCCGCCCATCCGTCACGTCTCCTCACCGCCACACGACGGCTGCGCCCCGTTCGATTCGTTCACTCTGACGGGTGATGCGCGCGCTCGATGCGTGGCGCCTGCCGGGTGACGCACACGCCGCCTTCGGCGTGTGCCGAACGCGAGTCGCCCTTTCCCTCCCGGGGACGGTTGGATTTTTTTGCCAACAGCGCAGAGTTCGCGTCGGCCCTACCGCGGTTGCGAATATCCCCTATCTTCCCTGGCGTTCGCAGCGGGCCATCGCGGCCGGATCGAACGACTCGAGCCAACTCTCCGCCCCACCCAAAACAGCGTGATCGACTCGCATCTCCTTTCCTGCGCCGAGCGCCTCGTCGGAGGCGCCTTGATGATGGCCCTCATCGCAAGCCCGGGTCTGAGCGCGTGCTCGGCGGCCCCGGAAGCAGAACCTCCGGAGAATCCCGGTAACCCCACGTCGGGTGGTACCAGCCCGGCGAGCGGCGGCACCTCGTCGGGCGGCTCCCTGGGGGCGGCAGGAAGCGGTGGAGGCGTCGGCACTGGAAGCGGCCAAGGTGGGCTCGGCGCCGGCGGTGCGAACGGCGGTGGTCCTCAGAGCTCCGGCGGCGCCGGCGCTCCCTCGGGCGGCACCAGCGGAGCCGCGAGCGGTGGACAATCGGGCGGCCCTTCAGGCGGGGCTGGCGTAGCAATGGGTGGCTCGTCTGGCGCTCCCCCCTCGAGCAGCGGCGGCACCGCAGGCATGACCGAAGGTACCGCGGGAAGTGGTGGCACCGCAGGCACGGGCGAAGGCACCGCGGGAAGCGGCGGCACCGCGGGTGGCATGATGGCGAGCGGCGGTACCGCAGGCGAAGGCACGGCCGGAAGCGGCGGCACCGCAGGTGGCATGTCGGGAAGTGGCGGTGGCGCGGGCGCTCCGAGTCGAGACATCGAGTGTCCCGCGGGCGCCACGTTTTGCACCGGGTTCGAGGGCTCGGCATTCCCCGACGGCACGCAGTGGCACATGGTCGGGCCCCCCGCGGGCGACGGCTATCGATTCGACACGACGGAGAAAGCCGCCGGGAACCAGTCGCTCCGCATCCAGGCAACCGGGAGCGGCGGCTTCCTCTACCGGGCGCTCGCGATGCCCATTCCCGGAAACGACTTCTGGGTACGCCTCCACATGCGCCTCGGCACGCCGCTCGGCGACAACAGTCACGACTCCGTCTTCGGCGCCTCGAGCGGCAACCTCGCCGCGGACGTGAACGGCGAGGCGTTGATCGAGCTCTCCGAGCAGTTCGAGCAAGTGCTGTTGAACACGGACGATGCGCTCTTCACGCCGATGACGAAGAGCAAGATCGCCGCGAATACCTGGCACTGTATCGAGGCCCACTACGATGGTGGAAACGGAACCGTCGAAATCTGGGTCAACGGTGAACAGCTCATCAATGCTCCCGGGTACCAAGCGCTGTCGCTCCAGAGCTTCCGCATCGGATACATGCGCTACAACGACGACCGCGCACTCTTGTTTCGACGAGTTTACCCTCGCCCCGCCCCTCTTCGCTTGCCGTAAACCCCGGCCTCCTCGAGCCCCGGCACCCTCGGTTCGCGGTTTCGGGCAACCCCCGGCACGCGCGGTTCGGGCGACCCGCTCCCGCAACCCCCAACCAACGCCGTGGGTGCGTCCCCGAGCCCACGCGCCGTTCGCGGTGAAACGCCCGTGCGTACCGGCGCCGCTCGCAGACTTCGCACGCCGCTCAGCCCACGCCGTTCGCGCGGAAGAACGCGAGCATCCGCGCGAAGGCGTCCTTGGCGGATTCCGCCTCGTAGCTCGGCCGGTAGTCGGCGTAGAACGCGTGCCCCGCCTTGGGATACACGCGAATCTCCGAGCGCCGAGCGGCAGGGCTGCCCTGCGCGAGCGCGCGGCGCATCTGCTCCACGGTCTCGAGTGGGATCCCCTGGTCCTTGGCGCCGTAGAGGCCGAGCACGGGCGCGTTGAGCAGAGCCGCGATGTCGACGGGCTGACGCGGATGCAGCGCGCTCTGGTCGCCGACCAGGCGCCCGTACCAGGCGACCCCGGCACGAAGCGCCGTGCTGTGCGCCGAATAGAGCCACACGATGCGGCCGCCCCAGCAGAACCCCGTGATCCCGATTTTGCCGCCGTCGACGTCGCCGGTCCCCTTCGCGTATTCGACGGTCGCGTCGAGATCGACCAGCACCTGAGCGTCGGGAACCTTCGCCACCACCGCGCGAATCTGGTCGAAGTCGGCGAGCTTCGATACGTCGCCCTGGCGCACGAAAAGGTCCGGAGCGATGGCGAAGTACCCCTGCCGCGCGAGGCGCCGACACACGTCGCGAATGTGCTCGTGCACGCCGAAGATCTCGTGCACCACGATCACGAGCGGCAGCTTCGGCGCGCTCGCTCCCTTTTTTCGCGCCGGCATCGCTCGATACGCCGGCACCTCGCCAGCGCGCGTCGGAATGCGCACGTCCGCAACGTCGAGCCCGTCCGTGCCCGTCGTGATCGTCAAGGCGGAGACGGGCCGCACGGCGAGAGCAAATCCAGCTCCGAGCGCACCCGCGAGCACGCTCCGGCGCGAAGGCGTATTCGATGACTTGTCGCTCCCGTCTTCGGACATGGGCGCAGTATGCCATCGTCACGGCGGATGGTGACGCCGCAATCGCAGCAGCCCTCCGGCTCGACCTCGAGGGCGGGAGCGAACGCTTCGCGAGGCAGGGACATCGACGTGCCATGATGCATCCAGATCAGTCACGAAGGGGCTCGGCGAACGAACCCGCGAGCGCCCGTCGAAGCGCTTGCAGTGCCTCTCCGCCGAGTTGCCGCGCGCCGCTCTGCGCGCCCGCCGTGCAGGAGGTGACGGGCCTCGCCGTCGGTCCGACGTGCGCGAAGACGCCCACGCCGAGCTCAAGGGAGCTCACCCGCGCTCCGCGGAGCCCGTCGAAGCGCCGGCCTTCGCGAGCTCGAGCGTCGCGACGATTTCTCCCGTGACGATCCCGCGGTGATTCGTGACCTGCGGCCGATCGTAGCGAACGAGCGCCTCCGGAGGGCGCTCCCCGACGATGCCGAGTTGGCGAAGCACCGCGAGGCACACGGGCCCCAGCGCGCGTCCGCCTCCGTCGTGAATCTTCACGGCGACCGCGAGCGGTGGCTCGCGAAATGCGAAGAGCTGAAGCGCCTCCGCGCCCGCCTTGCTCACGGCATTGCCGGGAAACGTGCACATCAGGTCGTAGTCGAAGCGCTTCTCGCTCGCGACGAGGAACGGGTGCGCCGTCATGGCGTCGCGAATCGTGGCGAGCGCCGCCTGTATCCCGCCTGCCTCGCGCTCCGCGAGCACGAGCCGGAGCATGGCCCGCGCCAGCGCCTCGAGCGGCAGGGCGTAGTTCGGAGCGCTACACCCGTCGATGCCGCGCGGAGCTGCCTCGACGTCCGTTCCCGTGGCGCGCGTGAGCGCCTCGCGCACGATCCGCTGCACGGGCCCTTCCGGATCGAGGTACCCGTCGAAGGGCGCGCCCAGCCACCGCGCCAAACACAGAAATCCCGCGTGCTTGCCAGAGCAGTTGTTCCGCAACGGATCCCGATCCTCGCCGTGTTTCGCCTCGCGTCCCGCCGTTCGGTACGCAATGGGCAAGTGCGCCCCGCACGCGAGCGCCTCGGGCCCGACTCCTGCATGGGCAAGCAGTCGCCGGACCACGCTCACGTGACGATCCGTTCCACCGTGGGATGCGCACGCGATCGCGACTTCTTCTGCATCGAGGCCCAGGGCCGCTACGGCCCCGGTCGTGACCACCGGAAGCGCCTGAAACGGCTTCAGGGTCGAGCGCGCGACGGCCGCGGGCCCGGGGGCGCCCTACCACTACGCGCGCCACACGCAGTGCCACACACACA
>QGUH01000476.1 GCA_003242355.1 Pseudomonadota bacterium | reverse complement strand
GCATCTACGTGGTCGGGCCCGGCGAGCAGGCGGTGGTGCGGACCTTCGGTCGTGAGTCGGGCAAGACGGGGCCGGGCCTACACTACCGCATTCCGTTCGTTCAGGACGTGAACGTGGTGAACATCGAGGAGATCCGCCGGCTCGAGGTCGGCTTCCGTGGCGACAAGCGCGTCCCGACCGAAGCGCTGATGCTGACCGGCGACGAGAACATCGTCGAGGCGCAGATGATCGTGCAGTACCGGATCACCGATCCGAGCAAGTACCTGTTCGAGCTCGCGCGACCGGAAGAAACCCTGCGCGCCACCGCCGAGGTCGCGCTGCGCAGCATGGTGGGGCGCACCAAGATCGACGACGTGATCACCACCGGGCGCGAGCACGTGCAGAGCGAAACCCGAAACTGGCTCCAGCGCCTGATGGATCAGTACCAGAGCGGGATCGGCATCACCGAGGTCAAGCTCCTCGCCGTGGATGCTCCGGACGACGTGAAGGAGGCGTTTCACGACGTGGTGCGTGCCCGCGAGGAGAAGGAGAAGCTCATCAATCAAGCGATGGGCTACAAGGCGGACGTGATCCCCCGCGCCCGCGGCGAGGCGCGTCGCATCGAGCGCGAGGCGGAGGCCTACCGCGAGGAGCGCGTGCTCCGCGCGCGCGGCGACAGCGCCAAGTTCCTGGCTCAGCTCGCGGAGTACTCGAAGGCCGAAGGCGTCACGCGCGAGCGGCTCTACCTCGAGACGATGGAGCGCATCCTGTCGCGCGTCGCGAAGAAGACGGTCGTCGATGGCGCGGTCACCAACACCGTGCTCCCCATTCTCCCCGGGCCGGGAGCGTTGCCGGCGCCGGTCGCCGCTGGAGGCCAGAAATGACCCGCATCCTCGTGCTCGTGGTGGTGGCGCTCGCCACGCTCTGGTCGAGCGTGTTCGTGATCGACGAGACGGAGCTCGGCATCGTCACGCAGTTCGGCGAGTACAAGCGCTCGGTCACGAGCCCGGGCCTTTACTTCAAGGTGCCGTTCTTGCAGAAGGTGCACCGGATGGAGTCGCGGATTTTGGGGAGCGACGCGCCGCCCGCCGAGTACCTCACGCTCGACAAGAAGCGGCTGCTCGCCGACCCGGTGACGCGCTACCGCGTGACGGATCCGCTCCGCTTCTACACGACGGTTTTCGACGAGATTGGGGCCAAGGCGCGCCTCGACGACATCGTCAACAGCGAGCTGCGGCGCGAGATCGCGAGCCACAACTTCGGCGAGATCGTCGGCCATGCGCGCGAGCCCTTGATGCAAAACGTCGCCGAGCGCGTACGCGCGAAGACGAAGAGCTTCGGCATCCACGTGGTGGACGTGCGGATCCGCCGGGCCGATCTGCCGCGCGAGGTGCAGGAGAGCGTGTTCCAGCGCATGCGCGCCGAGCGCGACCGCGTCGCCAAGCAGTACCGCTCCGAGGGCGAGGAAGAGGCGGCGAAGATCCGCGCCGAGACCGACAAGGAGCGCACGATCCTGCTCGCCACGGCGTACGAAACGGCGCAGAAGGTGCGCGGCGAAGGCGACGCGGAGAGCATCCGCATCTACGCCGAAGCGTTCGGCAAAGATCCCAAGTTCTACGCCCTGGTCCGCAGCCTCGAAGCGTACGAGCGCGCCCTCGGCGAGGACTCGACGCTCGTGCTCTCCTCCAAGTCGGACCTGTTCAAGTACCTGCTCGACCCGGACCCGGCGCGTTGACGCGCGGACGGCTCGGCCCATCGAAACGGGTCCGCGAGGCAAATCGCGCTCACCGCGCGGCGCTGCCCGCGAGCACGAGGGGACGAAGGAAGCTGGGGAAGCGAAGTGTCGGCGTCCTGCCCGCTTCCCGTGCTCGCGGGACGGATCTCCGGAGAGCCCTCACACGAACCCCGCGCGCCAGCTCCCGAGCACGACGGCTACAAAGGAAGCGGAGCCATCAAAGACTCGGCAGCTCGCCCGCGCCGCGTGCCGGTTAGGATGAATGCGAAGGAAGCTGGGGAAGCAAAGCGGCGGCAGACTCCCCGCGACCCGTCGCAATCACGGGACGCGAACGGGACGGCGGGGGACGCAAATGCAGCGGGGACGCGACGGCGGGGACGCGAATCCGGCGGGGGACGCGAAGATTCAGGCGTCCCGACGGGGATCGGCGTGAGGCGACCCTCGGCCGAAGGGGTGCGCTCAGCGGCGGCGCTTGCCGTTCGCCTTGCGCTTGCCGCGAGACGACGGCGGTGAAGAGTCGGCCACGCGCAGGGCCATCGGCGCGCTCGCGCCATTCGTTGGCGGCGCCGCGGCGCTCACGCGCAGGGCGAGCGGCGTGCTCTCGCCGTTCATCGCGGTGACGGCACCGTTCGTGACGGCGACGGCGCCGTTCGTGGCGTCACCGTTCGCGGCGGCGACGGCGCCGTTCGGGACGCCGTTCGTCGTGGATGCAGCGCTGGTCGTCGCGGCGGCAGCGCTGGCGGCTTCCAGAAGGCGCTTGGCAGAAAACCAATCCTGCTCCGGAGAACCGATGGGGCAGCCCCGGGCCTGCCAGAGCTCGAATGCTTTCATGCGAACGGCGGACTCATCGACGGACATTTCCATGTGACCTCGGCGCTCCTCTGACGCCCCTGGAGCCCCCTCCGGAGGCACCTCGGACCCTACTCAGAACGGCGCGCGCGGCCAAGAAAACGGCAAGCACGTGCGCACGCATTCCGCATCGTCACGGCGCAGGAAGCCCCACATGGGCACCAACGCGAAAAACGACGCAGCGAACGATCCCCGAGAGACCACGCTCGTGGCGCTTCCAAATGGCTGTGGGCGTCGTGAGAAACGCGCTCGACATTTCGGAGCGCTCAGCCTGCCCTTCCGAGCCTCACTCGCCGTGCAGTTCACCCCGTTCGGCGAGCGCACGCTGCCGTTGACCTGCACGGGAGAAACGACCTCGGACTTTCGAGCGGCTTTTGCGCTGTCGACGCACCGCGCGAACGGCACGTGAATGGCTGGGGAGAAACGAGCTCGAAATGCGAACGCTCGCCTCGCCCGTTCGGGCCTCAACCGCTGTGTGCTTCGCCGCCGTCGACGTAGAGCACGTTGCCGTTGAGCCAGTAGGTGCACGGCTGCGCGAGCGCCACGAGCGCGTTGGCGACGTCGTCGGGAACCGTCAGGCGATGCGACGGGTTCTTGCGGATCGCGACGCTCTGCAACCGGTCCGCGTGTGGGATCTTGTTCATCGACGGTGTGTCGGCGACACCGGCGCAGATGGCGTTCGCGGTGATGCCGCGCGCACCGAGCTCGAGCGCGAGCTGGCGGCAATGCGCTTCGAGCGCCGCCTTCGCCGCGCTGACCGCGCCGTACCCTTCCCAGGCGAGCGACGAGCCCGTGCTCGTCATCGCGAAGATGCGCCCCTGCGAGCCCAACAGATCGCGCCGCATCAGGTCTTGCACCCAATACACCAGGCTGTTCGCCATCGTATCGAGCGTCATCTCCATCTGTTTTTGGCTCAGCTCGTCGGCGGCTTCTTTCGCGACGAGCGGGCGCAGCGTGCCGAACGCCAGCGAATGCAAGAGCACGCGCACGCGCTCGCCGCGCCCACGCTCGGTGAAGCGCCGCTCGACGTCGGCAAGCACTTCGGTGCGCTTCTGCGGATCGCACGCGTTGACGTTGAAGAACCACGCCTCGCGCCCCATGCCGCGAATCCGCTCCTTCATCGCCTCCACTTGCGGCAGCGTCGCACGCCGGTCGAGGTGAACACCGATGATGTCGCAGCCAGCCTCGGCGAACTTGAGGCACGCAGCCGCGCCGAAGCCGCTCGAGGCTCCGAGCACGAGGGCCCAGCCGTCCAGTGGAGGAAGCGGAACTTTCGGGGAGTCGGCCATGGCAGATGCGCTCCTCTTACTACAATCAGGGCTCCAGAAAACCCGCTCGATTCGACGCACGGAACCGGTCCCGGACTCGGCCCCACGCGCGGAATTCGACGAGCGCGCATTTCCACTTGACGCGTGGCGCCAACTACACCGGACCTGGCGGCGCGGTCACGAAAACGAGGCCGAACGCCGCGAAAATCTGCCTCGACCGCGCGTCTCCGAGGGAGAACGAGAATCGGTGGCTCGGCGATAACCACCAACGAGCCGTCGATTCCGGAATACGGCCCTTCGGAATGCCGCGAAGCTGCGGCAGAGTGCCTCGCCGTCGCAGGATACTCCGGTTTGGACGCGCCCGACCGCGCGGTCTGCCGCCAGCACGACCGCGGCGCGGCGCGCTCCAGTAGGG
>QGUH01000475.1 GCA_003242355.1 Pseudomonadota bacterium | reverse complement strand
CCGACATCGAAGCCGCGCTCGCGGCGCTGCGAACCGGATCGGACCTCGTACTCGACCTCGCGCGCGACCTCGGCGTGGACGCGCTGACGGCGTACATGGGCCACGTGCAAGACTATGCCGCTGCGCTCGTCTCCGACGCGCTCGCGGCATTCGGTCCCGAGGAGCGAAGCTTCGCCGATGCCTTGGACGACGGGACGCCGATCGCCGTAACCTGGCGGCCGAAGCCGAAGCCACTGCTCGACTTCACCGGCACCGGGCCGCAGCGCCCCGGAAACCTCAACGCGCCCCGAGCCGTGACCGTCGCGGCGGTGCTCTACGTGTTGCGGACGCTCGTCGGCCGGCGCGTGCCGTTGAACGGCGGCTTTCTCCGCCCGCTCGAGCTTCGCATTCCCCGCGGCAGCGTGCTCGATCCACTCCCGGGAGCCGCCGTGGCCGGCGGGAACGTCGAGACCTCGCAGCGTGTCGTGGACGTGCTGCTCGGGGCGTTCGGCGTCGTCGCTGCGAGCCAGGGAACGATGAACAATCTCTCGTTCGGCGACGAGACGTTCGGGTACTACGAAACCATCGCAGGGGGTGCGGGCGCCGGAGCCACCTTCGACGGCGCCTCGGCCGTGCACACGCACATGACCAATACGCGCATCACGGATCCGGAGGTCCTCGAGCGCCGCTTCCCGGTGCGCCTGCGCGAGATGAGCATTCGCCGCGGCTCGGGAGGGCCCGGACGACAGCGGGGCGGAGATGGCGTTCGCCGCGAGTTCGAATTCTTGCGCCCCCTCTCGGTCTCGCTGCTCGCCGAACGCCGAACGCACGCTCCGTTCGGACTTTCGGGCGGCGCTCCCGGTGCCCGCGGCCGCGACCTGCTCAACGGACGACCGCTTGCCGGAAAGACGCGAATCGACGTTCGCCCGGGCGACGTGCTCACCATCGAAACGCCCGGCGGAGGTGGCTTCGGGTCCCCCACCGAGTGACACAGGCCCACGGCGGAGCCAGAGAGCGTGAAGAGCCCTACTGCTGCGCGCTCGACACTTCGCCGCCCGGAGTCGCTTCCGCCTGGGCCCCGCTCCGCTGCTCGAGCGCCTTGCGCACCTCGAGCGCGAGCGCGCAGCTGTTGGCCTGACGGCGCTGCGCTGCCACGTTCTCCGGATCGCGCACGGGCCCCGAGCCGACTTGAACGAGCTCGCCCGCCGCCTCGGTGCGAAGGCGGAGCACCGGCTCGTTGCGTTCCAGATCCCAGATGCCCACGCGCGCCATGTGCGGCACACGCTGCACGCGCTCGAGCGGTGTCTCACCCCCTTCGCCGACTTCCGGCGGCAGTCCATCCGCCGGATCCTCATCGAGCACCAGCGCGAAGTAGCGCGATCGCTGGAGCACCTGCGCCGTCACTGGCACGTCGACGCGCGCCACGTTGTCGAGGTCCCGCTCGTAGGCAACCAGGGAGAGCTCGCTCGGGGCCTGATGCACCTCGTCCGTCCAGTCACTCGAGAGGACACGCAGAGTCCGGTACGCAAGGCGGAGGTTGTACGGCTGCTCCGGATCGACACACACGTTCCATTCGTTGCAGAGCTTGCCGGGCGAGCAGTCCCCCGCGGTTCGGCACGCCGGCCCCACCGTGGGATCCGTGCGCTTCGAGCCCACGAACAGGCACGAGGTGAATCCATCGCGCAACGACGACCGGGCTGCCTTGCGCAGGCGCTTCGGGTCGCTCGCGTCTTCCAGACGGAGCCGCAAGTACACGCTCGGGCCGGCGCGCAGTTTCGCGAGGGGCACGCCTTCGGCCACGAAATCGCCCGTCCACGGCGCGGCAAGCTCGCGCGCCCACCCCTCGATTCGATCGCGGAACGGATAGAGCTTCGGACCGAGCGCGACCGCCATCGCCCGCTGCTTCGCCAGCACGCGGCTGCGCGCGGCCTCGACTTCGGCTTGCGCAATGCGCCAGTACACGATGGCGAACGCCGCGATCCCGACGGCCGTCCAGATCCAGAAGTGCATCGGGACGGCCGGCATGCGCGCGCGTCCGAGCACGATGGCCCGGCGCCGCTCCTGGCGCGCGGCATTCAGGGAGGGGAGTCCGCGCTCCCGCGCCGGGCGGCGCGGCGTCGTCACGATCGGCCTCCTGGTGGCGCGAGTCGAACCTTCATCGATCCTCGGCGACGCAATAGCACGGCGCCGTTGCACACGGCCCGAACTTCGGCCCTCTCTTCCCGCCAGCACCTCACGCCTCGCGGGCACTTCGGATCGGCGCCGGCTGCTGCGGGGCTTCGGTGCATTGCCAACCGCGTCACTCTATCGCCCACAAAACCAGAGCGCCGGGCAGCGAGACCGCCCGGCGCTCGGCGCTGCGCCGGGACGTCGCCCGACGCGCTCACCCACGAATGGCGGCTCAGTGCCCGCCACCCTCACCGGGCTTGGCGAGCCGGCCCACCATGAAGCTCACGTTGGGATAACCGGCGAACGCCGCGGTCTGGAACACGCTCTTGACGACGAGCGCCTGCACGTTGCGGTCTACCTGCAGAATCACCACGCCCGGGAACTCCTTGGTGGGATTGAGCTGCTTCCACAGCTCGCGCTTGTTCTTGAGCACGTTGAACAGCTCGTCGATGCGCTGCAGGCGGTTCGAGTCCTCGATCGCCCGCGTGCTGCCCGCCGGATTGCCGTCCACGAGGATCTGCGTTCCGGTGATGGCCACCATCGGCGCCTCCGTCATGTCGATGACGTTCTCGGCATTCGGCAGCTTGACGTTCTTGTCGATCGGAAGCTCACCGCTCGCCGAGAAGCTCGCGAGGAGGAAGAGCACGATGCAGAGCAAGAAGTCGATGAACGGAATCAGCGGGATTTCCTGATTGAGGGCACGACCGCCGCCCCCCGCCACCTTCTTGCGCACGAACTTCAGAGGAACGTGATGCAGGAGCCGGCGACCGGGCACGCTGATCGGCTGATGGAACCGGCTGAGAGGCTTTTCTGCAGACATGAATGACTCGGTGGGCTGATGCGACCAGAGGGGAGAAGAGAAACGGCGATTAGTTGACCGAGAACGTCACGTTGAAGGCAGGAACCTTCTCGGTCTTCACGCCGACGTTGAAGTCGCGATGCGGCGAGTAGATCGCGTCGATGACGGCAATGATGTCGGAGAACTTGGTGGAGTTGTCCGTGTGCAGCACCGCCTGATCCAGCTTCGTGTCCGAAGCGGCACGGTGCTGGCCGTTCGCCTTCCACTCTTCCTCGATCTTCTTCGCGAGGTCCGGGTACTTGTAGTCCCCCTGCTCGCCGACCGGAACGGGCTTCTTGTCCACGTCGATCGTGTTGATGACGGTGTTGCCCTCCTTCCAGATCAACTGGAACTTGCGGTCCCCACGCATCTCGACGTGGAGCTGCTTCTCCTTCTTGACCTCCTCGGGGGGCTCGTCTTTCGGCGGCCCGGGCACCCGCGCATCCGCGTTGATGCGCGCCATCTGCGACCAGACGGCCGTCACGAGCAGGAACGCGACGAGGCAGAGGAGAAAGTCGATGAAGGGGATGAGCGGGATTTCGTGGTTCGTGGCGCGCTTGCCGCCGTGACCACCACCGACGTCGATACCGGCCATGTGTTGCCCTCTCTAGCTCCTGTCGTCCGATCGCACCGTGCGCAAAGACCGAAGCGGCGGCGGCCGCGGAACTTGGTGCCGCCGCTCCGGTACGTTCTCCCGAATCAGATCGTCTCGAGACCCTGGAGGTTGACCTTCTGGCGGTTGGCCACGACCAGGTTCAGCACCTGAACCGACGCCTCGTTGATGTCGTCCTCGAGCGCTTGGGTCTTGCCGTTGAGCACCGCGAACCCGACCAGCGCGGTGATGGCCGCCAGGAGGCCGAACGCCGTGCAGTTCATCGCCTCGGAGATACCTTCGGCGAGGATGCGGGCCTTCTGGCTCGGATCGACGGACTCGCCACCGACCGCGCCGAACGCCTTGATGAGGCCGACGATGGTGCCGAACAGACCGCTCAACATCGCGAGGTTGGCGAAGAGGGCGAGGAAGCCGGTCCGCTTGTTGATGCGGGGCATCTCACGGAGAGCCGCCTCGTCCATGGCCGCCTGGACCTCTTCGTCCGGGCGATTGACCTTCACGAGCCCAGCCTGAACGATGCGAGCGAGCGGGGCGTTCGCCGCCGCGCTGCTCGTCGCCGCGCTCGAGCTGGCACGGGAGCGAGTGCATTTCTGAATGGGGGCGGGGAAGAGTCCCTTTTTAAGTGAGAAAACAAAAAGTTAAAAGCGGCTT
>QGUH01000474.1 GCA_003242355.1 Pseudomonadota bacterium | reverse complement strand
GAGCGTTGCGCCAGATCGCGAGCATCCTCGTCCGACAGCTCGAGGCCCTCGGTGTCGAGCGGATGCGGCTCGGGAGTTTCGGGCAGCGGGACGAGCAGCTCGGCAGCGCTCGTCATCCCGAGAGGGAGAGGAAGGCCGCGCTGCACGTGCCGATCGCGCGTTTCGGTCACGCGCTGCCGTGCGTACCCCGGCGAGACGCGCACCGCTTCGATGCCGACGGTCGTGGCGCGCTTGAGCGCGTCTTTCAGCGATCGACCGCTGAGCTCGCCCACGGTGACGCGCTCGATGAAATCGCCTCGCAGAAAGAAGAAGGCGCTGCGCGCGCGGCTCGCCGCGGGTCGCGTGGCGATCACGACGAGCACCATGCCCGTCGGATCGGGCGGCACGAGCCACGCCTCGGTCGTGGTTTCGACGGCCGGGCTGGGCAGCGAGGCGATGCGGGGAGGCGCCTCGACTCGGATGCCGCGCGCCCCGAGCACTTGCAGACCGCGCCGTGCCGCCTTGCGCGCTGGGCCGTTGCCGCGTTCGGCGACCACGGCCACGGCCGCGGCATTGCCGGCCCGCACCCACGCATCGACGAGCGCCGGAGCGCGAGCGCCCACCGCCTCCACCGCGGCCAGGGCGTTCTCGGCCGGTGTGGAAATCAAAGTCTCGTCGAACGAAGCTTGGTCTTGCGTGCTCTCGGACATGGGTTCGTCTCCTCGTTGCGGAGAAGGGCCTTTCAGCGGCGCTCAGCTCACGACCGCGATCGCCTCGATCTCGAGGCGCGCTCCGCGGGGGAGCCCAGCGACGGCGACGGTCGCGCGCGCCGGCGGATCGGTTGGAAAATAGGTGCGATACGTGGCGTCGAAGGCTGCGAAGTCCTGCATGTCGGCCAGATACGCAGTCACCTTCGCCACGTCCCCGTAGGAGAGCCCCGCCGCTTCGAGCACGGTGCCCAGGTTGTCGAGCACCCGGCGCGTCTGCGTCGCGATGTCGCCGGAGACGAGCTCGCCCGTCGCGGGATCGAGGGGAATCTGCCCGGAGACGAAGACGAGCTGGCCGACGCGAACGGCCGCCGAGTACGACGCCACGGGCTTGGGCAGGCGATCGGAGACGATGACGGTCTTGGACATGCGACCTCCCGGGGGCTCGCCTCTTAACCCATGGAGCGCCGGCCGTCGATGGCGCGGCCCAGGGTGACCTGATCGGCGAACTCGAGGTCACCGCCGTGGGGCACGCCGCTCGCGATGCGCGAGACGCGAACGCCCAGAGCGGAAAGCTCTCGAGCGAGGAACAGCGCCGTGGCCTCCCCATCCACCGACGGGGGCGTGGCGACGATCACCTCGGACACGCCATCGGCGCGCACGCGTTCGAGCAGCGCCTGGACGGGGAGTTGGTCCGGGCCGATACCGTCGAGCGGTGACAGCAGCCGACCGAGGACGAAGTACCGCCCCCGCATCGCGCCGCTTCGCTCGATGGCGAGCAGATCCTGCACCCGATGGACGATGCACAAAAGACGTGCATCACGCCGCGGATCCCGGCAGATCGCGCACACCGCTTCTTCGCCCTCGCTCACGTCCGCCAGGTTTTGGCAGCGCGCGCACGGTCGAATCCGACTGGAGAGCTCGGAAAGCTCGCGGCCGAGCTCTTCGGCGACTCGGCTCGCGTCGCTCGCCAGGTGCAGGGCGAAGCGCTGGGCGGTTTTTTCCCCGACGCCCGGGAGCAGGGCGAAGAGCTCGATCACGCGACGGAGTCGCTCCGGCAGCATCGTCGGCCCTCGACCATTGCGCGCTCAGGGCATCCGGGCAAGCCTGAGGTCGCGCAGCCGCGCTCCGAGGATCTCGACGGCGTCCACCACGCGCGGGTGCTTCCGCATCCGCTCGTACGCCTCGCGCTTCTGCCGTTCGCGGTTCTCGGCTTCGATCCGGCTCAACGTCTTTCGTCCGCGGGTGCGCTCCGAGTCGTGCTCGTGAACCACGCGCGTGGGGGTGCCGATCACGGCGGTCGCCGCACGCTCGACGAGCGCCGTGTTCTCCGGAGCAGCCACGAGGCTGCCGAACACGCTCTCCGGAGGCCAGCCGAGCACGATGCGTCCCGGGGCGCTCTCCACGAGGACGGCGTGCTCCAGCTTGGCCGCGAGCTCCGGGCGCTCGCCGGCCACGCGCGCCACGATGAGGCGCAACAGCTCGTCCGGGTCGGTGGGAACCTCCGGAGCGGGAGCGGTAGGCGCGGGTGGGGCCGAGGCGCGAGCGATCGGTGCGGCGGCAATGCTGCCGATTGGAGGCTCGTTACGATCGTCGCCCGGTTCCGGACGACGCCGTGGCGGCGTGTGCGGCTCTCGCGGGCGAGCAGCGCCGCCGCCCGCGGGGGGATCGGGGAGCGGCGCCGCGTGCGGACGTTGGGGGGCAGGGGCAGGCCGCGGGCGGGCCCCCTGGGCCCCGGGGCGGCGCCCGAGCTCACCGAGCCGCTGGAGCAGCCCGGCGGGCGGCCCGAGCGGGGGTCGATACGCGAGCCGCACCAAAGCCATTTCGAGCGCCGCACGCGGCTGACCGCCGCGCGCGATCGAGTCGAACGCGTCGGCGAAGCCCTGATGCAGGCGCATGAGATCTTCCGCTGCGGCGCGCGCGGCGAGCCGTTCGACGTCCCGCGCCTCTTCCTCGGGCAGATCGAGGAGCTTGCCCGGATGCGGCGCCACTTTCGCCACCACGAGGTGACGCAGCACGAGCAACAAATCGCGCGCGACGTGAATGAGGTCGTGCCCTTCGTTGGCGAGGTCGGAAACGAGCTCGAGGCAGCGCCCCGGTTCGCCGTCGACCAAGGCCGTGGCGAGGTCGTAGAGCACCCGATGGCTCGCGACACCGAGCACCCGCGCGACGTCGTCGCCGCGGAGCTCGTCGCCTCCCCAGGCGATCACCTGGTCGAGCAGGCTCATCGCGTCGCGCATGCTGCCGGCGGCCTCGCGGGCGATGAGCGCGAGCGCGGCGTCGTCGGCGCGAATCTTCTCCTGCTCGAGCACGTAGCGGAGCCGTGCCGCGATGAGTTGCGCGCTGATCAGCTTGAAATCGAAGCGCTGGACCCGCGAGAGGATCGTGACCGGGACCTTGTGGACCTCCGTCGTCGCGAAGATGAACTTCACGTGCGGCGGCGGCTCCTCGAGCGTCTTCAAGAACGCGTTCCACGCGTTCTGCGAGAGCATGTGGACCTCGTCCACGATGAAGATCTTGTAGCGATCGCGCGCTGGTCGATACGCGAGGCCATCCTGCAGCTTGCGGACGTCGTCGACGCCGGTGTAGCTGGCTCCGTCGATCTCACGGACGTCGAGGTCGTTGCCCTGGGCGATCTCCACACAGGCCGGGCAGCGCAGGCACGGGGTCGGCGTCGGGCCGGGATCGGGGCTGCCCGGCTCCGGGCGCGGATCCCGCATGCAATTGAGCGCCTTGGCCAAAATGCGGGCGCTCGTGGTCTTGCCGACGCCGCGGACGCCCGTGAACAAGAAGGCGTGCGCCACGCGGTTCTGATCGATGGCGTTCTTGAGGGTTCGAGCAACGTGGTCCTGTCCGACCAGATCCTCGAACCGCATCGGGCGCCACTTGCGCGCGAGGACCAGATAGCTCATCGCCCGGTCGGCGTAGCAGATCGAAGGGGGGGCCGAAAGGCCGGGACGCTATCGCAAACTCGGGCCGCTTACGCTACGGTAACGCCGCATGCGCGCCTCGGCTCTCGCCGTGGTTCTGTTGGGATGCGGCGTCGGCTCGGAACGAGGGGCTCTGCCCCGAGTGGCTCCGGTCGCTCCTCCGCCTCCGAGCCCGACGGCGAGCGTCGGTGTGCCTCCGGAAACACCGAGCGCCGAGGCGCCTCGCTTGTCGTTGCACCTCGAGCCGCTCGACGTGCCGAGCCCGCCGTCGCCCGGGCTGCGCGTCGAAATCGTCCAACCCGTTTCGGGAGGGAAGCTCGAGGCGCTCGGCGCCTCGAGCACCGAAGTACGCGTTGCGTCGAACGGGCTCCCCGAAGGGGCGGCGGTGCTGATTGCGCTCGACGGTCAGCGGCCGCGCCGCGTGCCCTCGAGCGGCAAGCTCACGCTCGCCGATCTGAATCCCCCCGGGGTGCCGCTCGCCTCGGGGCCGCACACGCTGCTGGCGGTCGCCGTCGATGGCTCCGGGCGTGCGTTCCGGGAGACGAACGGGGCCGAGAAGGCGTTCGCCGTGACGGACTTCGTCGTGGGGGAGGGGGGGGGGCCGGCCGCTTTCTCGGCGCGCCTCGCGGGTTTGTG
>QGUH01000473.1 GCA_003242355.1 Pseudomonadota bacterium | reverse complement strand
ATCGAGCTGCCGCTCTCGGCAGCCGACTCGAAGAGGCGAAAGATCTGCAGCCACGCGTCCGCATCGCGATCGTCGGCGGCGCGTTCGAGCTGCTCGGCGAGCTCCGGAGGAAACAGCCGCTCGAGCTCCGCTTGCTGCAACGCCGTCAGCGCTCCCGACGCGTCGCCGTGGCGGAGGTAGAGCGCGACGAGCGCGAACGTGCCGCCGCGCAGGGCGCGATAGGCCTCGTAGGTCTCGTCCTGATCGAACTCGCTGCGCAGCGCCTGCTCCCCGGAGTTCGCCTCGAGCGCTCCGCGCACCCAGGCGACCAGGCGCTCGCGCGCGCTCGTGAGCGCTTCTTCCGTCGGCTCGAGCAAGGCGCGTTGCAACGCCACACGCGCCTCGCTGCTCGCTGCTTCGAGCGGCCCGCCGCGTCGAGTCGCTCTCGAAAATTCCTCGATGGCCGCGAGGTGTTCCTCCACTTCCGCTCGAGCGGGTCCCTCCGCGAGCTGCCGGCGGAGCAGGGAATAGAGCGCTACGGCGTAGCCTTCGTGCCCGAGGCGCGAAACCTCGCGTGCGCCCGACCAGAGCGCTTTTTCGGAGCCCGCGACGAGGTCCGGGTGAAATTCGCCACCGCGCACCAACAAGAACGCGCCGAGCAGGGCACGCAGGCCCGCGGCGTCGCTGCCGTGGGTGAACCGCGCTTGAGCGCGTTCGAGCTGCCGGCGCACGACGCCCGCGAGCAGGTTCTGACGTTCCGCCGACGGCTCGCCGTCGAGCAGGAGCTGATAGGTGCGCTCTGCGAAATCCGCCTCGCTGACCGGCAACGGGCGGAGGGGCATCGCGGCGGCCGCCTCGCTCGGGTCCCGTGCCGTCGGGGTCGAGCCCCCACCGCAGCCGAGGGCGCTCGCCGCGAACGCCACCGCGAGAAGAGATGAGCGCACGCGTGATCGGACCATCCCGGAAGTGTACACCGCTCCACCTCCGGTCAAGCGCTGCCTTCCGAGCGTGTGGGCGCTCACCCGGCGCGCCTCGGCCTTCGGCTCCGGCCGAGGACGAGCTCGCGGCATGCCCGTCAGAACGCGTAGTCGGCGTGGAGGCGAATGGCCCAGATGTCTCCGGCCTGCCCCCCGAGTGGCAGGATGAACCCGAGGCTCGGTCGAATCTTGTCGAAGCGAGCGCCGACGCGTGGCTCGAGCACGAACTGCAAATCCGAGGGCGGCGTCGCCCCCGACTCGAACTCGATGGGATCGAGCAGACGGTACGCGAGCCACGCGTCGAGCCCGGCCCACACGTCCGGTTTCTCGAGCACGTCGAGCGTGAGCCCGGCGAGCGTCACGTTGCGGATGGCGACCGTGTTCAGGTTCAGGGTGCCGGTCGGGTAGTAGCCCGGATCCTGGAGCTGCCCGCCGACGTTGATGCCGAACACGAACTTCGTCGAGGCGTGTAGCTCGAGGCCCTTGGCTTCGTGGCGGAGCCCGACGCCGAGCAGGATGGGCAGACGCTCGGGCTGGTAGAGCTCCGGCTCGTACAGGCCGTACGCCGCGTCGGCCAGGGCGTTGACGAGCGCGTGGCGGGCGCCGACCCGGTCGCTCGTTCCAGGGCTCGGCTCGCCTTGCCCGATGGGAATGCCGATGCCCGCGAGGATGGGCAGCGTGGTCGTGAGCGACAACGCATGGCGGTACTCGCCGAGGATCACCGGGTTGGCGAACGCGGTCGCGGAAATCGAGGCGCCCGGCGCGGTCTCGACGCTCGCCGTCGACCAGCCGAGCTCGAGCCCCAGACTGAGCTTGGGCGTGAGGTCGTAACGACCGCCGAGCTGCAAGGCGAGGATCGTGGCATCTCCGGTGCTGCTCTCCGTTACCGGAGCGGGCAGCCGGGTGCTCCCGAATCCTACAAGCGGCTCGAGGAAGACGACGAAGGGGTCCCGAGGCCGCGGCTCGAACTTCTCCTCGGCCTTCTTCGAGCGTGCGGGCGCGGCGGCCTTCTTTTTCTTCTTCGAGGCGCCCGGCGCGTACGGCCCCTCGTCGCTGGTCTCCGTGTAGGCGGGGTCGCCGGTATCCATGCTCGTGCCGGCACCCTGCGTCTCCTTCTTCCGGTCGTCGTCGCGTGCATACGCGGGTGCGCTCACGAGAACGGCACCCACTGCCAAGGCCAAGCACAGTCGCATCGCTTCCTCCGCGCTCACGGCAGCCACTTTCGCAAGATGCGTGGCTTTTTCGCGCGGCGGACCTTACCACGCGTGCGCCGCCCGGCGGTAACGCCTTCTTCATCGGACCGGGGGCGAACGGCGACTGCGCTTTGACGTCCGTCTCTATCCGTTCGGGACGAGTTCCGGGTCGATGTACTATTCGACGAAACCATGAGCGAGCCCTCCGACCGGCCGACGCCCAGACGTCTCGCGGATTTCGAGATCGTGCGGCGCCTCGGTACGGGCGGGATGGCCGAAGTGTTTCTCGCCAAGAAGCGGGGCGCGGAGGGCACGTACAAGCTGCTCGTGCTCAAGCGCATCCTGCCGGCGTTCGGTAGCTCCCGGCGCTTCCGCACGATGTTCGCCGAGGAAGCGCAGCTCGCGACCCGCCTCAATCACCCCAACATCGTCCAAGTCTACGACTTTCAGGACTACGGCGACGAGGGACAGCTCCTCAGCATGGAGTACGTCGAAGGGCCCGACCTTCGACGGCTGATGCGGGCCGCGCAAGCGCGGGGGCAGCGGATTCCGCCTTACGTGGCGGCTTACATCATCGCCGAAGTCGCCAAGGGGCTGCACTACGCGCACGAGCGCAAGGACGAAGCGGGGGCTCCGCTCGACATCGTTCACCGCGACGTCTCGCCGCAGAACATCCTGCTGAGCTACGACGGGGCCGTCAAAATCGCCGACTTCGGGATCGCTTCCGCGAACTTGTTTCGCGAGGAGCCCGGCGTGCTCAAGGGGAAAACGGCGTACATGTCCCCCGAGCAGGCGCGCGCCGAGCGCGTCACGCGACGCACGGACATTTATTCCCTGGGCGTAGTTTTCCACGAGCTTCTCACGGGGCGTCCGCTCCACGGCGATGCCGAGGGGCAAGAGCTGCTCGAGGCCGTGCGCAGTGGGCACGTCGAGCCGCCGAGCACGTTCGTGCGCGAGCTGCCTCCCGAGCTCGAAGAGATCGTGATGCGCGCGCTCGCTCGCGATCCCGAGCAGCGTTTCCAGACTGCGCGCGAGCTCGCGGCGAGCATCAGCCGCGTGCTGATTCAGCGCCAACAGCTCGTCGATTCGCACGTGCTCGAGACGGTCATCGCGCAGCTCGTCACGCGCGAATCGCTGGTCCCGAGCGAACCCCTGGGCTCCGAGCACGCTTCGGAGAGCCTGTACGGACCAGAGTCGGCCGAGGAGCCCCGCCCGCGCACTCGACGCGCGAGCACGAAAACGGACGACGAGCACACCGGACCCGGTCGCCCGAGTCATCCCGACGATCTCGATCGAGCGGCGCGCGAGGTGCGGCACGTGGCCGTGCTCAAGCTCCGGCTGCACGGCGTCCCCGAGCTCGTCGAAGCGATCGGGGCGGGACCCGCGAATCGCGCGCTCGAGCAGCTGCGCAGCACGCTCGAAGAAGCGGCGTTCCGGCGGGGCGCGCATCTGTCGTGGGAGGCCGCGCAGCCCGTGGGGAACGGGCTTTCGGCGAGCCTCGCGGCGCGCGCGACGATCGGGCTCACCGCGAACCCGTCGCGCGCGCCGGCGGACGCGGTGTGGCTCGCGATCGACGTGCACGAGGTGATTCGCGGCGCCTCCGAAGACCTTCCCGTCGATTTGCGCGCTGCGGTGGGGATCGTACGCGGCATCGCTTCGGGGCAACGGGATCGTGCGGGGCACCTCGTGCATCACGAGCTCCACGAGCCCGCCGCCTACCTCGCCGACCTGCTCGGGGAGCAGGCGCCGCCCGGCATATCCTGGGTGGCCGGGGGGCTCTATCGGCTCGTCCGTCGTGATTTCGTCTGGGGTGACGCGCCGACCGTGCGCATCACGGAGGCCGCCGAGCGGAGCTTGCCGGAGAACATGCGCATCTACGCGCTGCTCCGCCCGCACACGCGCGAGGAAAAGCTCCAGGAAATGGCAGCGCTGCCGAGCGACCTCATCGGACGCGACGCGGAGCTCGCCGATCTGCATGCGGCCTATTACGGCGCCGTCGGGAGCGACCAGGGGCCGGGCCAGGTCGCGGTGCGCGTGATTCACGGCGAGATGGGCATCGGCAAGAGCGCGCTGCTCGCGGCCTTCTTGAGCGAGCTACCGCCCGA
>QGUH01000472.1 GCA_003242355.1 Pseudomonadota bacterium | reverse complement strand
CGCTGTGGTCGCTGCGGGAGCGGTGGTGGCGGGTTGCGCACCGGTCGCCGCCCCGCCGGGTTGGCCCGGGGCGGGCGCCGAGCCGCTGGTCGTAGCGCCCGGTTGGCTCGCCGCGGGCTTCGCTGGCGCCGCTGCAGCCGTCCCCGCCTGACCTGCTGCCGAGCCTTGGCCGCCGGCCTTCGTCTGCGCCGGGGTGAGCCCGGACCAAAGGACCATGGTTCCAAGGATCAGAAATGCTCTGTTAAGGCGCATGGTGTGATCGTGCTTCGCGCTGCACACCGCTCCCGTTTCCGGTCGAGCCCGGCCGGGGTAGCGACGACACTCTCGGAAGCGACCGTGACCTCCTCGCGAGGCATCTTCCTCCGCAAGAAGAGGACACGCCAAGTAGAAAACTCGACCACCGATTGGTCCGACCAGCCGACCCGTACGGCCACCCGCTCCGGCCCCCCCTCGCGTCGTAAACCGAAGCGGTCTTGCGGGCTTCGAACCCAGGGCGTACCGTGGCTGAAGACCGTGCGGAGAGGAATGGCGTCCATCCCGCGAAAGGCATTCGGGTCGGCGGACCGAGATCCGGGCGGCCCGCCAGGATCGAGCCGGGCGATGGAGTACCGGCCGACGGTTCCTCCCGCCGTGCCGCACGACGCGTCCGACGAAATGCTGATGGTGCGCTACCAGCGCGGCGATCGGCACGCATTCGCCGAACTGGTCCGACGCCACCACCGTCGTGTCTACAACTTCGCCCTGCTGCAGCTTCGTTCGGAACGCGCTGCGGAAGATGCCGCGGAAGATGCGTTTCGAGCGCTCGTGCAGAACGCAGCGCGATTCAAGCACGAGGCACGTTTCTCGACGTGGCTGTACCGCATCGTGCACGAGGTTTGCCTCAAAGCGCTCGCGAGCGGACAAGCAGGCCGCGTGGAACCGAGCGCGGAGCCCACGGACGCGCTCTTGCTCGAAACGGAAGAGAGCGGCGTCGGACGTCATTCCGCGCCGGGGCTCGAGCGCGCGAAGGGCGCGTCGGTCATCGCGGCGTCCGTGATCGCTGCGCTCGACGAGCTGCCGAACGATCAGCGCGCGGTGCTTCTGCTCAAGGAAGTCGCGCAGCTACCGTTGCGCGACATCGCCGAGGTCACCGACACGACGGAGCACGCCGTGAGAACGCGGCTGCGCTACGCCCTGGATCGCTTGCAGCGCGTGCTCTCGGGATTCGAGGAGTACGCGCGCGCACTGCGCTGAGCGACGAGCCGTGGATTGCGAGAAGTTCGACAGAATCTGCCTGGATTTCTTGTACGAGGAGCTCGACGAGCTCACGCACGCCGCCGCCAAACGCCACATCGAGCACTGCGGTCGCTGTCGCGACATCGCCGTCGGCATGCGCGCGACGCGCGAGGTCGGCCGCGTACCGGAGGTGGATCCGCCGGAGGGCCTCGAGGTCCGCATCCTGGTGGCGGAGCGGCGAGCACGCGCAGAATTGCCGATCCGACAACGCTTCGGGCGCGCGCTGTCCGTGCTCGCGAGCTACGCGATGCGACCGCAATTGGCGATGGGCGCGCTGCTCCTGCTCGTGATCGCCTCCAGCATGATCCTGTTTCGCGCGCGCCCCGGCGAGCAGATGAACGTGTTCGTCACCGAACGCGGCATTCCGGAGAGCGAATCGGAAACGGTCACCATCCTGCCGATCCGTACGCGCATCAAGGACGTGGAGGGCGCGCCGTCGGCGCGTCGCACCCCGAGCGCGCGCCCCCCCGAGCCCGCTCGCGAAACGACGGACGCGACGGCGAGCGAAAGCACCGCTCCCGAGCCGGCGGACACCGCGGATCGCGAGTTCGAGCGCGCGCTCGCCGCGTACCGGGATCGGCGTTTCGCGGAAGCCCAGGAGCGCTTCCAGGCAATCGCGGCCCGTGGCACCGAGAAGGCGCCCTCGGCGGCCTTGCATGCTGCGCAAGCCGCTCGCGCGCGGTCCGGCTGTCCGCTGGCGGCCCCGCTGTTCGAGAAGACGTATCAGCGCTTTCCGGACACGCAGGCCGGGCAAGAGGCCGCATGGCAAGCCGCCGGTTGCTACCGCACCCTCGGCGACTTCGAGCGCGCGCGGCAGCACTATCAAGCCTTGCTCGACCGCCCCGGCTACTCGGATCGCGCGCAAGCCGCCCTCGCTTCGATGGGCGATGCGCCTCGCTGACGTTCGCTCTCTCCTCGCACGACCTCGGCAGAGCGAGGGTCCGACCCCGCGCCCCCGGGATCAGTTCTTCGCGTTCCGCACGTAAGCGATCGTGCGGACCAAATCGAGCAAACGCTCCCGCGCTTCGCGCGTGAGATCCACGAAACGGATCCCCATGCCCGGGTTCGGGTTGTCCGCGAGCATGCGCACGGGATTGACCCACTGAACCTGGCCAACGGCAACGAACGCGTCCGAGCTGCCGGGAGGCATGAAGCGCAGCGTGAGCCGCGTGCCGATCTCGAGAGGCTCGTTGGTGCGCACGAAAATGCCGAGCTCGGAAATGTTGGTGATGTCCGCGTACAGGAAAGTGTCCCCCGTCTCGCAGTCGACGGACCACGTCACGTCGATGCGCTCCGCGGAGCGGCGTTCGGACACCGGTGGCCGCTCGGAAGGTTTTGGATCGTCGCTCCTCACCAGACCCCGCTTAGCACTGCCGCGCGCTGGCTGCCTAGGCCACTCGCAGGGTGGTCCAAGCGCGCACCTTCTGACCGCACCCCGCACGGTTGCGGTGGAGCAGGCCCCACGTCCTCGGAAATGTCACGCGCGTGGCGAAAGTGTACCCTGCCTGCAAACGAAGATTGGGCGAGCGCACGTCTCGCGCGCACGCACACGCGCTCGCGAGCAGCGACGAGCGATCGCTCCACGAGAGAGCAGGCTCCGATTCCGATCACCGCGGACGGAAGGGGCGTCGGCACCCCGGGGCGGGCGCGGCGGCGGAATTCACTTCGCCGGGAAGCAGGGCGACTCGGCCGAACGACGACGGACTCGGCGGCCCGTCGCGGTTCGAGGGCTCGGTCGGGCGAATGGAAGTTGCACCGCTCGGTGCTCGGAGGTAGGGCGCTCCCCCCACGATGCGCTTCGGAACGGTCTCGATCGTCGGTCGTACGAACGTCGGAAAGTCGACGTTCCTCAACGCCGTTCTGGGTGAGGACCTCGCCATCGTGTCGCCCCTGCCTCAAACCACGCGGGACACGTTGCTCGGCGTGGTCACGCGCGAGGACGCGCAGATCGCGTTCGTGGACACACCGGGTTTGCACGAGCCCAAGTCCGAGCTCGGGCGGCGCATGAACCTCCAAGCGCTCGACGCGCTCCGGGGCACCGACGCCGTCTTGTTCATGACCGACACCGACGTGCTCCTCCGCGGCTCGGGCACGAAGCCCCCCGAGATCGCGGCGGAGGACCGCGACATCGTCGCGCGACTCCCGAAGGAGACGCCGGTCGTGCTGGTCGTGAACAAGGTCGACCGGGTGAAGAACAAGCCGCTGCTCCTTCCCTTGCTCGAGGCGTGGTCCAAGCTCCACGATTTTCGCGCGATCGTCCCAACGAGCGTGCTCCGCGACGACGGCGTCGATCGCGTGCTCGACGAGCTCGTCGCCCTGTTGCCGGAGAGCGAGCCCGCCTACGCCGCGGACACGCTCACCGATCGCCCGATGCAGTTCTTCGTGCGCGAGTACGTCCGCGAGCAGATCCTCAATGCGACCCGCGGCGAAGTCCCCCACGCCGTCGCCGTCACCGTCGACCGCTACGAAGAAGGGCGCATCCCGCGCATTGCGGCGACGATCCACGTCGAGAAACCGGGACAGCGCAAGATCCTGGTGGGAGAAGGCGGTGCGATGCTGCGCCGAATCGGCACCGCGGCGCGAAAGCGCATCGAGCACCTGGTCGGCAAGCACGTGTACCTCGAGCTGTTCGTTCGCGTAACGGAGCGCTGGAAGAATGCTCCGCGCATGCTCTCGGAGCTCGGCTACGAAACGACCGACGCGCCCGAGCCCGAAGAGCCGCGGCGGCGCGCGCGTCCGCGGAGGTCGCCGTGAAGCCGATCGTGGCCATCGTCGGCCGACCGAACGTCGGCAAGAGCACGCTGTTCAACCGCCTGGTCGGCAAGAACCTGGCAATCGTCCACGATTTGCCGGGCGTCACCCGCGATCGCCACTACGCCGATGCGCTGATCGGCGGGCGCGACGTCACGCTGGTCGACACCGGTGGCTTCGACCCGGGCAGCGAGGACCCGATGCAGGCCGGCATCGTGCGCCACGTGCTCTCGGC
>QGUH01000471.1 GCA_003242355.1 Pseudomonadota bacterium | reverse complement strand
GAGATTTGAAAAAGAGACAAATCAACGGGAGTTCTGGAGGAACACGCGCTGTCAAAAGCTCGAGGTGTGGGATCCGGAAGCGGAGGAAGAGCTCCGCGTCGCGCTGGTGACCGCGCTCGACCTGCACCATCCGGCACGCGACCTCGTCGCGTTCGCCCTCGAAGTGCAGCGGCTTCGGCAGATGTTCGAACAGCGCCTCGGCGAGGAACGCGACGACCCGCCCTCGAGCACGGACTTCTCCGAGCTAGACCCCGACGAGCAGGTCAACCTCGTTTGGGATGCGTTGATCGGCTCGGGCACCCTCGAGCTCGAAGATGCGGTGCGCACGGCAGGGCGCGTCCTGCGTGACCGCGGGCTCGTCAGCTTCCAGCGCCTGCACCGCAACGGTCCGCTCTTCGCCGCGATCGAAGAGGCCATCCAGCGGGGCGCCCGCGCGGGCAGCTTCGATCGCCCCTACCGAAACCACGTACGCGCCATCCTGCCGGAGCCGGACGACTTTCCGCGTGAGTACTGGCGCGATTGCTTGCTCAACGTGCTGCCGCCCGAGCCCATCGATCGTGAAACGGCGATGCGCTTGGCGGCGGACTATGCCGTCGACTATTACGGCCTGCGCCATCAGCGCCTCCGCCGCGGCGGCCGCGTCGAGCGCGGGATCAAGAGCGCGATCAACAGCGCCATCCGCCAGGGCTTCGTCCGCCGCATCGGCGCCGTGTACATCCAACTCTTGAATCCGAACGAGCAGGCGCCGGAGCCGGAGACCGCCGGCGCCGCGACCGCCGAAACGCACGCGCGCACGCCGAGCCCCGCAACGGCCGAGACGCACGCGCCCGCACCGAGCCCCGCGGCCGCCGAGCAAACCGCGCCCCCGGAGCCCAGCGCCGCGACCGAGCCCGCCACGCCTGCCGAGCCCGCTCCGAGCGCCGAGCACGCCGCAAGCACTGAACCCGCTTCGAGCATGGAACATGCCGCAAGCGCCGAGCCCGCTTCGAGCAGGGAGCACGCCCCCAGCGCGCATCACCCGTCGAGCGCCACGCCGGCACCAACACGTGACGACGCTGCTGCGTCGAGCTCCGAGCAACCGGACCCCGGCGCGACGATCACCATGCCATCCTCGGAGGTTCCGATCCTCGAGCGCCCGCTGGACGCCCTGTTCGGCCTGCCCACCCGTACGCTGAACTGGGCCGAGCAAAACGACGTGCGCACCATCCGCGATCTGGTCGCGGTCCATCCCGACGTGTTCGCCCAACAGCGCAACATCGGCCGCGGCTCGTTGCGCGAAACGCGCACCGCGCTCGAAACCGCGCTCGGCCAGGAATGGGAAGAGGCCTGGCACGCCCTGCCGCCCCCCAAACAAGGCCCTCCCGAGCTCGAAGCCGAGGAAACGAGCGTCGATGCCGATGCGTCGGCCGCGAACGACGGCCCCGTGCGGTGGGACACCGCGCTTGCCACGATCCCGGAAAAGCTTCGCGCTGCGCCGCTCGACGAGGTCGATCTGCCGAGCCGCATGCGCAGCTACTGCGAGCAGCACCAGATCACGACCATCGAGCAACTCTTGAGCATTCCTGCACAACGCCTGCTCGAAGCCAAGAATCTCGGGCGCACTTCGCTCCGCACCACGCTCGCTGCTCTGCGCGACTACGTCGAAATGGTCGAGCACACGCCCGAGGATCCCTCCTTCCTCGAGGGCTGGAAGCGGCGCCTGCACGCGCTCGAACCGCTCTTGCGCCTCGTCGTCACCCGCCGCGCGGGCGTGACCGGCGAACCCGAAAAGCTCGAGTCGCTCGGCGAGATGCTGGGGGTGACGCGCGAGCGCGTCCGTCAGCTCGAAGTCTCGGCGCTCGAATCCCTCGCGCGCCAGCGGCGCTGGCTCTCCGGCATCCACGCCGGGCTCAGCACGGCCTTCGCCGGCACGCGCAGCGTGCCCCTCGAGCTGCTCGAGGAAGATCCGTGGTGGCACGGCATCAGTCAGCACCTCGCCACGCTCGAGTACGTCTGCGAAAAGCTGCTCGACGACCGCTACCACCTGGTCACCATTCACGACAAACCGTGTCTGGCCCTCTTCCGGAAAGACACCCTCGATCGGGCGCGCTCGGCGCTCCTCGCGCAGGTGCGCAGCCTCGAGTTCCCCGTGCGGCTCGAAGCCATCCACGAGCTCATTGCCACGGCCACGGCCGAGCTCGGTGGCCCGGTGCGCGAGCTGCTCACCGAGGAGCTCGAGGAAGAGTTCGTTTTCGACAAAACCGATCACCACTTGGTGCTCGGCGTCGGACGCAGCCGCTTCCAGGAGATCCTCGCTTTCCTGCGCGGCGCACCCGAGCCCGTGCGCGTTTCCGAGATCGAAGAGCGCTTCGGCCGCGGCTCCCTTCCTGCGGGAGTGCTCTACTTCAATCGCGGCGTGGTCGGGCTCAAACAACACTTCCCCGACTTCGATGCCTGGCAAGAGCGGCTCGTGCCCCGCTGCATCGCCATCATGCAGGAGGGCCCGCCCGGGCGGCAGTGGCGCGTGCCGGAACTGCTCGAGGCCCTCGCCGAAACCGTGGAGTTGCCCGAGTGGCTCAAACACTGGCCGCTCGCGAGCCTTCTGCGCACGAGCGGCAAGGTTCGCTATCTCGGCCGGCTGCGCGTCGCACTGCTCGATTCGGAACTCACCCAGCGCGTTCACGTCGTCGATTGCCTGCACGACGTGCTCAAGGAGGCCGGCAGTCCACTACCGCTCGAGGAGATTCGGCAGCGCGCCCTGCGCACGATGGACATCGCCGATCAGTCCCTGCGTACGACGCTGCTCTACAGTCCCTTCGTCAAGCTCGACGCGGATCTGTATGGCCTCTTGGAACGCGACGTTCCGGGCGGCGCCGACGCCATCGCCCTCGCGGCGGACGCCGTGGCCGCTCGCCTCGAGCAAACGGGCAAAGGGCTTACGCAGCACCAGGCGGAGCTGCTCGTTCGAGAGCTCTCACCCGTCCACGCCACCTGGTCCGCGGAGCTCATTCGCTGCGTCTTGCGCAACGAGCCGCGGCTCCACCTCTCGCGCGGCGGCGGCGTCGGCCTGAGCGAATGGGACGACGTGCGCGCGCCCACGCGCGCCGCCGTGCTTCAGCGCCTGCTCGCCGAACGCGCCGAAGTGCCCGTCGCAGAAATCGATGCGCAGATGACCGAGCTCTTCGGCAAACCCCTCACCGCCGCGGCGCTCGGCCTCGAGTGCCAGAAGCTCGGTTTCGAGGTGGCAGGCGGCGTCGTGCGCAAGCCCCTCGACGAGGCCGCGCCGCCGCCCTCGCGTGTCCTCTCCGCGGCCGTTCCCGGCATTCCCGCAGAAGCGCGCCAGCTCTTCGAAGAGCTGCTCGCCGAGCCCGAGCTCTCCGTCGACGAGCTGCGGCGCGCCCTCGACGCCCACGTCGCGGCCTTCGAGCGCGAGTTCCAGGTCAACGAGTTCGCCGACGTCGCAACGGCCAAAGAGCTCGCCGCCCTCGGCCACACCTTCCTCGACCACTTCCCCGACTGGTCCTTCGACAAGCGGCGCGTCGCCCAAGCCGCCCTCCGCTACTTCGTCAACCCCGACGACTACGAAGACGACTTCGGCATCGGCGGCCTCGACGACGACCGCGCCGTCCTCACCGCCGTCGCCGAACACCTCGGTGTTCCCTTCCCCGAACAGCCACGCGCGGCCGTCGCAGAAGGGCCCTCGGCTGCGGCGTGGTGACGGGCATCGTGAAACGGCAGAGTACACGAAAGTAGCGCTGCGAACTACAGGAAGCCTGTGCGGATGGAGTGCACCGAGCGAGCGGCTTCACCGCCTGCCGAACCGTTGCAGCAAGAAATCGACGATGCGCGCCGCGCTCGCGCCTTGCTTGATCTGCGTGAGGGACAGGGCCCGCCCGAGCTCCCCAAAAAGCGCGGGGTGATGCCGCAGGTTCAAAGCTCTTAACAGGCCCACGAGACACTCCTTTGGATGCGTCTGTAGCGCCTGACTCCACGTCTCTTCGCTGAATCCCCGCCCCGACAAGTCGGCGAACCTCAAGATGTCGGCCCGCGAAACGCAACGATTCCTGCGCTGCTCGAGGATCTGCTGCACGCGCGCCCAAGCAGGTACGAGCACCTCCTCGAGCTCGGGATTGAACGCCACGCAACGTGACCCATCCGCGACGCCGGGGTGACTTCGGCTGGGGGTGGTCGGCAGGCTGGACGCGACTCGGAGGTGACGAGTGGCGGCCGGAAGAAAGATCAAGGACGCGAGCGAGGCGAGGCGGTGTCTGGCAGCGGCAAAAC
>QGUH01000470.1 GCA_003242355.1 Pseudomonadota bacterium | reverse complement strand
TCTGTTTGGGTCGCAATCACGGCTCGCCGGCCCTTACGGCCGTGGCGGAGGCGACGCCGAAACGGACGATCGGGACACACCAGGGCCGGGCGCTCTCATAGGCCCACCTGGCGACGGTGCTCGTGGGCGACGACCCGGAACGATCCGTCGGTGAGCGCGCTGCTCCCGACGAAGACGAGCCCGTCGCCGCGCTCGAGCCCGCCACCGTGCGCGACGGCATCGTCGTTCACGATGACCACGTGGTACTGGGCGGGATGCAGCGCGCGGAGCTCACGGAACACGTCCCAGTGCACGATCTCGGCGCTCGCTCGTTGGAGGATGCCGGAACAGGTCGCCGCGCCACCGCAGTAATCGCTGCGCCTGCCGGGCAGCGCGTACCAACCGTGCACCTCGCCGGAGAGGCGCACTGCGTGGGTTCGTCGCGCGTCTTCGGGAGCGAACAGGCCTGCCGAAACTTCCGCATAGTAGTCCGCGAGGCTCGGCCCGCTTCGGGAGCCGAACAGGAGCGACTCGACGTGCTCGCGGTCGTAGGGGAGCGTCGCATCGCGCGGTGAGAAGAGATACACGGAGAGCACGAGATCTCGCGGGACCGTGCAGCCCGGCGGCGTGAGGTCGACCACGGCAGAGGGATCCGAGACTACGCGCCGGCCATCGACGACGTAGCGGGCGCGCGCGCGGTACTCGTAACGTTCCCCGCGGATCGGGAGGAACGTCGCATCGTAGAGCACGGGAGCGGCGCTTCCGTCTTGCGACCCGACGGTGCGCCATTCTCCATTCGGCGCACGCCGGCGCTCGAGCACGACGTCCTCGGGGGCGACACCACGGTAGTGCGGCGCCGGGTGGTGCACGAAGCGGGCTTTCGAGCAGGTGGAACCCTCCGCATCGAGGCGGAATCCTTGCAGTGAGAAATCGAGCGCCGGTTCTTGGACGATGTGCTCGCGCGCGTCCTGCAGCATCGTCTCGTCACTGCATCCGAGCGCGAACGGAAAGCCCACGGCTGCGAGTCGTCGCAGCGCGGCCGTTTTTCCTTGCATGACGTCGACCTCCGCCGGCAGGACGGCGTCGCGCTGCGCGTGGACAATCGACCACGTTCTCCGCGCGCCCGCCGACAGTGGCCGGCGTAGAAACGTCTCTGCAGCTCTCGGGCCGGGTTCTGGAACGCCGATCGGTTTGACCGATCGGCGTTCCAGCCTCGTTTCGTAGGGGCGGCACGCGCCGCCCCTACGAAACGAGGTGAACTCGGCGGGGCTCCTCCCCACGCGGTCACTCCGTCCGACGCTGTTTTCCGCGTATTTCGGCGCGTTCCTAACCATTTGTCGCTCTAGAGCGATGAAAACGGTTGGGAACGCGCCGAAGGGCGCTGGAACGCCGAAGAGATCGGCGTTCCGGGGAGGGGGTCGGCAAGACTCCCGTGCCCCGTTGGAGGCAGCTCCGTACGCGCGGGGCGCGGGCTGCGAGGAAACTACCGCTCTTGCTCCGTTGCCTTTTCGATGTCGAGGATTCTCGCGGCCCCGACGTACGCTTTGGTCTCGTACTTGGTGATCTTTCCGATCTTGCGGACGATTTCCGCCATTCGCTCCGCCTGATCGATGATGACGTCGAGCGCTGCCGCTTGTTTTGGCGACG
Organism: Pseudomonadota bacterium; assembly: GCA_003242355.1. Taxonomy (GTDB): domain Bacteria; phylum Myxococcota_A; class Polyangia; order Polyangiales; family Polyangiaceae; genus PMG-095. Next base: position 2,645 of record QGUH01000470.1, on the reverse strand, counting down.
CTGGGAGCTGCCTCCGGAGCAAGCTCGCGTAGCCGAGGACGCTGGTCAGCGGCTGATTGAGCTCGTGGGCAGCCGCGCCGGCCAGCTCCGCGACGAGCGCTTGTTTTTCCCGCGCCCGAAGCTCGTCTTGCGCGCGCTCGAGCTCGGCTTCGATGCGCAGTTTGTCGCGGATGTCGGTGAAGATCCCGACCGATCCCACCGGGCGGCCGCCGTCCATCACGAGCGACGCCGAGAGCAGGACCGGAATGAGTCGTCCATCGGCGCCGAGCATGTCCACACGGTGGTCTTCGAGTCGGCCGTAGCCGCAAATCGACGGGTCGCGGATCTTCTGCATGACCTCGCGCGCGCCCCCCGGGGGATACAGGCGATCGACGCGCATCTTGCCCACGACGTCTTCCGGCGCATAGCCGAAAATCCGCGCCGCCGCGCGGTTGAAGACGAGCACCGTCCCGCGCAGGTTGGCCGAGACGATCCCGTCCACGGAGCTGTCGATCACGCGCTCCAGGAACTCCTTCGTCCGCTGGAGCTCGATGGCGGTGCGCCGCTCGCGGGTCACGTCCCGGAACGTGAGCAGGACCGCGTCGTCCTCGTGCAGTACCGAGCTCGAGCTCACGCTGATCACCGTGCGCTCGTTGCGTCGCGATTCGAGCGAGAAGTCCTCGGCCAGGGGGTACTCGCCCACGGCGAACGCCTCGAGCAGCCGTTCGGCGCGGGCGCGTTCGCTCTCCGCCACGAGGTCGGGGAAACGCCGCCCGAGCAGCTCTTCGCCCGTGAGCCCGAGGATTGCGCAAGCGCGCGGGTTGGCGAAGAGGAGCGCGCCGCTGCGGTCGATGACGATCATGCCGTCGGCCGAGCTCTCGAAGAAATCGACGTACCGCTGGAAGAGCTTCATCCGGCGCTCCGTCTCCGCGCGCTGGTCGCGTTCGCGCCGCCCCAAGTGCTCCCGGTACTCGAGCATTCGGAGCTGTGCGCGAACGCGCAAGAGGAGCTCCGCCGGTGCGCACGGTTTGTGAACGTAGTCGTCCGCGCCGGCCGCGAGCGCTTGCGACAGCTCTTCCGACGCATCGCGCGCCACGAGCACGAGCACCGGCGTGTCTCCGCGCACGGGATCCGCGCGCACCGTTGCGAGCAGGTCGTAGCCAGCGGCGCGGTTCGCGACCAGATCGAGCACGATGGCGCGGGGCGCATTATCGGTGAGCCAGGCCCGCGCTTCGGCACTTCCGAGCGCGACGTTCGTCACGCCCGCCCCTTGGAGCGTGGTCGAAAGCGCACGCCGGCTCTCCGCGTCGTCATCGACGACCAGGAACTCGCCGCGGAGATTCATGCGCACGCTTCCGACCTCGGTGCCATCCGATCCGCCTCGTCGCGGTTACTCGAGGAGCTCGGCGGGCGCCGGCTCGACGGTGAGCCCTTGCTTCTCGAGGTCCGGCTGGATTTTCTGCCGGTCACCGACGAGCACGAACAGAAGCCGTCCTGGCGTGATGCGTTCGGCGGCCGCTTGGATTTCGGTGGGCGCCACCGCGGCCACCGTCTTGGGGTAGCGCGTGTAGTAATCGAGCGGCAGCTCGTCGGTGAACAGGCTGGCCACGATGCCCGCCATGCGGCTCGGGTGCTCGAGCGTGGCCCCGAGCGAATGAACGAGGTCCGCGCGGGCACGTTCGAGCTCCGCCGGCGCGACCGGCGCCCCTTGCGGGTCCCGCACGAGCTCGAGCTCTCGTCGAATCTCGGCGATGGCGGCTGCGGTGACGGGGGTTTGCACGTTCGTCCCCACGATGAACGTGCCGAGGTGCCGATTCTCGACGGGGCGCGCGAAGGCGCCGTAGGTGTATGCGTGCTTCTCGCGGAGGTTCATGTTCAGCCGCGAAGTGAACAGGCCGCCGATCACGGTGCCGAGTAGCTCGCGCGCCTCGTGCCCGGGCTCCGAGCGCTTGGGGAACGGCTGCACCGCGGCGATCGCGGTTTGGACCGCCTCGGGTCGATCGATGACGAGCACGCGCGTGGCCGAGACGCCGCGCTCGGCGGGAACTTGGGGCGCGTCGATGCCGGATTTTCCGCGCAGGCCCCCGAACAGCCGGCGCGCTTCGCTCTCGACCTTGGCGGAGTCGATATTGCCGATCACGACGAGCGCGGCGTTGTCCGGCGTGTACGCGCGCGCGTGGAAGTCGCGCAGATCCTGCACCCGGAGCCGCCCGACGTCGGCGACGGTGCCGTTGACGGGCGCGCCGAAGACGGGGCCGTTCAACGCGCGAACGGCCGCGAGCATCGCGAGGCGCGCCGGATCCTGGCGTTCGGCCCGCAACCCATCGAGCCATTCGCGTTGAACGCGCGAGAAGTCGCGCTCCGAGAACGCAGGCTCCGTCACGACCTCGGCGAGCAGGCCGAGCCCTGCTTCGAAGTCCGCGGGCAACACCGTCAGCGACACGCGCGAGTCGTCTCGAGTCGCTTGCGCGGACAACGTCGTGCCGAGGGATTCGACGGCTTCGGCGAGCGCCATGGCCGAGCGGCGCTTCGTGCTTTCGGTGAGCATGCGCGCCACGAGACCGGCAAGTCCGCTCTTCTTCTCGGCCGAGCCCGAGGCGCCCGGGGGACCCCCGTAGCTCAGCAAGACGACGCGCCGGGGTGTTTCCCCGTCAAGCACGCCCACC
>QGUH01000469.1 GCA_003242355.1 Pseudomonadota bacterium | reverse complement strand
GATACGGGCTGCAGGGTAGGAGGCGGTCGGCAAGCCGGTACGGCTCCCGGAACTGCGGGTCGAGCGCCACGACGGTCTCGAGATAGCTGCCGACGAACTCGAAACGGCGCTTCTCCTGGAAGTGCTGCCCGTAACCGACGAGAACGTGGGCGAACACCAGATCGGCGAGCGCCGAGCGATAGCCGAGGCTCACGAGCCGCGTGTGCTCCGGCGACGGCAACAGATACACGTCGTCGCGCCGCTTCGCTTCTCCGTACGCCACCGCGAGATGGGGGCGCAGCGCCACGGCAACGCCGAACGCCACGGCAGCGATCAGGATCGCGCCGAGCACGGCGCTGCCTCGATCATTCGATCTCGTTCTGGACATCGAGTGGCGAGAGGGTCACGCCCGCGCCGGGCCGGAACGACCCGTCGATGGATACACTGCTTTGTACCGAATCGCCGTCGAGATCGCCGTGGGCCCGCGCGCGGAACTTGGCCTCGAGCTCGGTCCGCTCGGCGTCGAACGCAAAGCTGTAGAAGTGCGGTTGCTCGAAGCCGAACTCGAGCGCCCGCCACGTCGGGTGCGACCAGGTACCCGGCGGATCGGTGACGCGCACGCCGCGCGGAACGTGGGCGGGGGTGAGCGGAGCGGACTCCGGCAACGCGTGCGGCGTCCCCGCTGCCTCGAGCCGTGCCGCCGCACGCATGGCGAGGTCGGAAACTCCGCGCGTCGCCTCGCTCACGTAAGAGGCGTGCACATTTCGCGCGAAGGTAGGTACAACCACGGCGAGCACGCAGCCGCCGAGCGAGATCAACGCGGCTGCTTCTACGGGACTCAGGGAGCGCATGTGGGAACCGAGTTTAGCGAAACGTACAGAAACGCCCTGACGCTAGCGGTCACTGGAAAAGGATGCACTGACAATTCTGGTCACCCGAAGGAACCATGAATCGCCGCAAATCGCGAAATTCGCTTGGGTTGGACGCGCGGCACGCGCCTTGCTCCAGAGCGCGCTCGATGACGCTTCGGCGCGCTGACTGCTCCACGACTCGCGGGTTCACGCTCGTCGAGCTGATGATCGTGGTGGTCATCGTCGGAGTGTTGGCGCTGATCGGCGTGTACGGCGTCGGAAAGTACATCGCGGCGTCGAAGACCGGTGAAGCGGTGCAGATGATCGGCGCGATCAAGGCCGCGCAGGAGGCGTTCAAAGACGAGACCTTCACCTACCTCGACGTCACCGGTGGCCTCGACAAGTTCTATCCCACGAACCCCAAGCCCGGGCAGGCAAAAGTGGCCTGGGGCGGCGACGGCCATGGCGCCAACGCCTGGAAGACGCTCGGCGTGAACCCCGCGGGCCCGGTCACGTTCGTCTACGCGTGCACGGCGGGCTCAGGCGACCAGAACGTCGCGAGCCCCGGCGCCGACATCACCATCGGCAACTGGCCGACGGACGTCGATCAGCCCTGGTACGTCGTCAAAGCCGTCGCCGACCTGCAGAGCGGCGGTCCGAAGAGCGTTTTCGTGGGCGCGAGCTTCACGACCCAAATCTTTTCCGCACACGAAGGCGAATGAGATCCTTTCGCGAGCCGTGCCGGCCGGCACGGGCCGCCTAGCCCCTCGAAGACACCCCAAGCAAGCACGTACCCCAAGGAGACCCCATGGTTCAGAAGATCAAACGTCTGCAACGCGGCTTCACGCTGGTCGAGCTCATGATCGTGGTCGCGATCGTCGGTATCCTCGCGGCGCTCGCCGTGTACGGCGTGAGCAAGTACGTCAAGAACGCGAAGACCGCCGAGGCGCGGGACGCGCTCGGTCGCATGGCGAAGGACGCCGTGGCGGCTTTCCAGAAGGAAGCAATGTCGTCCACCGCCGTGCTGACGCTCGGCGAAACGGCGTCGATCCTGCACCGCCTCTGCCCGAGCGCCGACGCCGTTCCCACCGAGGTTCCGAAGGCCGCGAAGGTGCAAACCTCGCCCAGCGACTGGGGCGGTGGCTGGTCCTGCTTGAAGTTCTCGATGAACGAGCCGCAGTACTTCCAGTACCAATACACGTCGGACGCAGCCGCGGACGGCACGACCCAGGGCACGACGTTCTCGTGCATCGCCCGGGGCGACCTCGATGGTGACGGGACCCAATCCACGTTCACCATTCTGGGCGCAGTTCGTACCGAAAACGGCGAAGCGCTCGCGACGTACGCGCCGACGATCGGCGAGGTGAATCCGGACGAATAACACCCCGCATCGACGTGACGGAAGAAGCGCCCGACGCTTGCAAAGCGCCGGGCGCTTCGCTTTCGTAGAGGGGCTCATGAAAGACGACCGCGCCCCGCGCGCTTGGATTCTCTGCCTCGGGCTGTCGGTACTGGTCGTCGCCGCCTACGCCCCCGCGCTCGGGGGCCCGTTCCTCTGGGACGATCACGTCCTGATTCTCGACTCCCCGTTGGTGCGCGGCCAAACCTCGCTGCGCGCCTTCTTCGCTTCGGCGTTTTGGGAGGTCAACGTGACCGAGCCGCTGGCACGGGGATATTACCGACCTCTCACCCTCCTCTCGTTCGCGCTCGATCACGCGCTGCACGGCACGAACTCGGCTGGTTTCCACCTCACGAACGTCCTTTTGCACGCCACGAACGCCGTGCTCCTCGGCGTGCTCCTGACGCGCATCGGAATGGCGCCCGTCGCCGGCACCCTCGCCGCGCTGCTCTGGGCGCTCGTGCCCCGTCTGACGGAAGCCGTGGCCTGGATTTCGGGGCGAACGGACGTCCTCGCGACGACGTTCGTGCTCGCCGCGTTGCTCGTTGCCCTGCCCAGAACGAACGCTCCGCGCCGCTGGCTCGCGGCTCTGCTCGTCCTCTTCGGGTTGTTCGCGAAAGAAGTCGCGGCCGCCGGGCTCTGCGCGCTCGCCGCGCTCGAGCTTTCGAGAGCCGAGGCGCGGCCTGGGCCGCGCTTCCGAGCGCTCCTCCCGTGCCTCGCGGCCGCTTTCGTGTACGCCGGGTTTCGCATCGCCGCCATCGGCGTGCAGCATGCCCATATCGACGTGACGCTCGCCGATAGGCTGCCCGCCGGGCTCGAGGCCCTGGGTCGCTATGCCCTCTCCTTGCTGACGCCCTGGCTCACGGACGTGCAGGCAGGCCGTCTCGTCGCGCCGAATCTCGGGTATGCGGCGCTCGGCGGTGCGGTGCTCCTCGCGGCAGCGGCGCTGCTCGTCGCGAAGCGCCGGAGCCTCGCGCGCCCGTCCGAGCCCGTGCTCGTGGGAGCCACGCTGGGGCTCGTCAGCCTCGCGCTCGTGCTCCACGTCGTTCCGATCGCGGTCAACGTCACGAGCTCGGACCGGTTCCTCTATTTGCCCCTCACCGGCCTCACGCTGGCGGCCGCGCCGAAGCTCGCGGCGCTGCTCGCACGGCGCTCGCTCGGTCTACGCCTCGTCGTGGTGCTCACCCTGCTCGGCTCGTTCGCGGTGGCCACGACCGCGCACGCGGCGCGCTGGTCGGACGAGGTCGAGTTCTGGCTCGCCACCTACAAGCGCGATCGCGATCGCAACGGGATTGCGGTCAACGAGCTCGGCAACGTCTACTTCCGTGCCGGGCTACATGCGCATGCAGCGGCCATTTACGCGAGCTTCCAGGACGTGGACATCGCCAATCTCGCCGGCGCGCAGAGCAACTTGGCTCTCTCGCTCCAGTGTCTCGGGCGTTACGCAGAGGCGCGCACGTTGCGCCTCAAAGCCGTCGAGCGCCGTCCGGACGTCGCCCGCTATCGCTTCGACCTGGCTCTCTCGGAGCTCGATGCCGGCAATTTCGCCGAAGCAGAGCGCCAGCTGGCCGAAGCGCTCCGCCTCTATCCCCGCTTCGAGCTCGCCCGAAAGGTGCGCTCGTGGATCCCGGAGCTGCGCGCTCGCGCGGCACGCACCGAGCCGCAAGGGACCGCGGAGGATCCGATGGCGGCGTTTCACCATGCAGCGAAACGCGCCCGAATGCGCGATGCCGTCGCGGCGCTCGTTCGCGCGGCAAAAGCAGGGCGCCTCGACGGAAAAGACGCCGACGAAGCCTTGCACTTCGCGCTGAGGTACGCAGATCCCACGTCGACGGCCATCGTGTACCGCGCCTACCGTGCGGCGCTCGGCGGCGAGCCCCCCGCCGGGATCGCCGAAGCCGTGCGCCAACGCGAGGAAGCCGCCACGCGCCTGCTCGATCGATGGCCGGAGCTCGGACTCTCCCTCACGCTCCCCCCGTTACCGCACTGACCAGGCATGGAACGGGTTAACGCACCAGCCCCAGAACCCCGTGCAGGGTCCCCC
>QGUH01000468.1 GCA_003242355.1 Pseudomonadota bacterium | reverse complement strand
CCTCGCCGCCCACGAGCAGGTGCTTCTCTCCCGCGATGTTCGCGGCGCGGATGTAGTGATACGGCTCCGCGGTGTCCCAGTAGAGGCCCCGCGGGGCCTGCGCCACCGGGCCGCTCACCACGTACGAGCGGTACTGCGCGACCTTCGTCTGGAACAGCAGGCGGTGCAACGGCGCGTGCGTCGCCAAAACCACGCGGCGCGCGATCACGGAGCTGCCGTTCTCGAGGTGAACGCGGCACGGCTCGCCTTCGTCGACCGTGAGCACGCGGCTCGACTCGAACACGTACGAGCCATTTCCCGGAATGCGCTCGGCCAGACCGCTCAGAAACTCGAGCGGATGGAACTGCGCCTGGCCGTCGAAGCGCACCCCGGCGCGGACCACGATCGGCAGCGGCACGTGCGCCAGCTCGGCGCGCAGCCCGGCCCGCGACGCCGCCGCGGCTTCCTCCTTGAGCGCGTCGTAATCCTCGTCGTGCTCCGTGAAGAGGTAGCCGGGGACGCGTTCGAACTCGCAAGTGAGGCGAAAGCGCTCCGCCAGCGCCGCGACCTGGTCGATGGCGCGCTGGCTGGACTCGGCCGTGAGCCGCGCCCCGCGCACGCCGAAGCGCTCTTCCAAGACGCGATACGGCGTGTCGAGCACGGACGTCAAATGGGCGGTCGTCCCCTGAGTGGTTCCGGAACCGAGGCGCCGCGCCTCGAGCAGCGCCACGCGCTGACCGGCAAGCTTGAGGAGCATCGCCAGCGTCACCCCCGTGATCCCGCCCCCCACGACGGCCACGTCCACTTCGAGACCGTCGGTCGTGAGCGGCGGGTACGTCGGGCGCGACGCGGTGCTCGCCCAAAGCGAGTGGGTACTGCTCATGGCGCGCGGGGGTGCAACCCGTGTGCCGCCATGTCGAGCGCCTGCCCAACCGCCGCCAGGCTTCGTCGCGCGCGCCGCCCCCAAGGAAAACGCGACAGAAAAGACCCGCGACGGGGCGAACCGCACCGCCCTCATCAACGGCTCTTCTCCGCGCTGCACTGATTTCGGTAGGACCTCGGCCAACCGGCCGAGCCCCACCCGCCAGCCCGCCATGCGGTCGAGTGCGATCTGCCTTGAAAGTCGAACGATTGCTGGTACTGTCGCGCCCCCTTCGCCAGCTTAGCTCAGTGGTAGAGCAACGGTTTCGTAAACCGTAGGTCTCGGGTTCAAATCCCGAAGCTGGCTCCAACGAAACGCGAACCGCGACCAAACCGCCACCAAGCGAGTGGTGGCGACTTCGGGGAAGAGGAGCTCCGGACCTGCGCCGAGTGGTGGGGCGAGGCTCACCAGCGGTGATACGCGGGATGATCCTCCCGCACTGCGACGAAGATGCCGCGACACGTCGCGGTGCGCCGGTCGCCGCTCCACAGCTCGGCGTCGACCACGACCTTCCGCTTCCCGATCTCGGCGGGGCGCGCGACCAGCCGAACTTCCGCGAGCGGAGTGGGCGCCGCGAGCGTCACGGCGAACTCGGCCGTCACGGTGCACGGCGGCGTCTCGCTGCCATCGCGGCGCATGAGCGTGTACGCCGCCGTCCAGTTTCCGTGGCAATCGAGCAGAGCGCCGATGATGCCGCCGTTGAGCATTCCCTCGAACGCCTGATGGTGCTCCTCGGGCGTGAAGCGCGCGACCACCTCGTCGCCGCGAACGAAGCTCTTGATGCGAAGCCCGCGTTCGTTGGCCGGGCCACAACCAAAACACCGGCTCTTCGGGGAGAACTGGTCTTGGAGACTGCGCGACGGATCCATACGCCCATGGTGCCGCGTCCGGCCGAGCGTTGCGAGCCACGCGCGTTCCCAACCGTTGGTCGTCTGACTTTTTTCGCAGGGGCGGCACGCGCGGCCCCTCTCCGCCGAAGTGGATTCGAAGGGAATTCGGCGTGGCCCTCCGTGTGAGCGCTCCGTTCGGCGCAGTCCTCCACGTGTCTCGGCGCGCTCCCAACCGTGTGTCGCGCTAGCCGTGGCTCGCTCTGGCCGGAACGACCACGCGCGCGTGCGGAAGCGCGGCCGCGTCGAGCACGCGCAAAGCCGCCGTGTGCGCACGCCCGCGGGAGGCGACGAACACGATCGAGCCGCCGAATCCGCCGCCAGTCAGGCGAGCCGCGACGACGTCCTCGTCCTTCAGCGCGAGGCTCACCAGGCGATCGACCTCGGGCACCGAGACGGCGAAGTCGTCGCGCTGAGAAGCATGCGACGCCGTGAAGAGCGCCCGCAAAGCATCGCCGTCTCCCGCTCGTAGCGCATCCGCCGCAGCCCCCACGCGCGCATGCTCCGTGATCGCGTGACGCGCCCGTCGCGCGAGCGGCTCGGGGAGCTCGAGCACCCTCGGAAGCGCATCCACCGAGAGCTCGCACAGCGAGCGGACGCCGAGGAGCGCTGCAGCGCGCTCGCACTCTTCCCGCCGTTCGTTGTAGCCGCCGCTCGCGTGCGCATGGCGAACTCCGGAGTCGATGACCCCGATTTCGAGCGTGTCGGGCAAGGGCACGCGCTCGAACGCGAGCGTTCGTGTGTCGAGGAGCAAGGCCGTGTGCTCGTCGGCGAACACGGCGGCCATCTGATCCATGATCCCGACGTTCGCGCCCACGAAGCGCGTTTCGGCTCGCTGCCCCAGGCGCGCGAGCTCGAGATCGTCGAGCAACAGGCCGTAAAGCGCGCGCAGCCCCCGCAACACGGCGATCTCGAACGCCGCGCTCGACGCGAGCCCGCTGCCCACGGGAACGTCGGACTCGATCCAGAGATCCAAGCCCGAGAGCGCCTGCCCCCCTCGAACGAGCTCGGCCGTTATCCCCTGGAGATAGTCGAGCCACGTCCCGCGCGGCGATTCGGCCCCGAGGGTGTAGCTCTCCACGGCACCCCCCACCGCAGCGCTGCCCGCCTGAACGCGCCCGTCGTCGCGCCGCGCCAACCACACGCGGGTCCGCCCCGGGATGGCCGTCGGCAACACACGACCACCGTTGTAGTCGGTGTGCTCCCCCATCAGGTTCACGCGTCCGGCCGCATCGGCGGTCGCGCTCGGCAAGCGCCCGAACGCAGCCAGGAAATCCGATTCACTCACGCTCGCCTCGCCTTCCGCGATTCCCCGGGAGATCGGGACGTCTGCCTAGCAAAACTCCCGCGTTCTGGCACGACGGGCCCCCCACCGATATAGTCCGCGCCCACCCGCAGATGTCCCAAGCGCCAGAGTTCACCCGGCAGCCGTCCCCGGAGGTTGCGTCGTTCGAGCACCTCACACCCGATGCGCGCCCCTTGGTCGTCGTGATCGTGCCGGCCTACAACGAAGAAGAGAGCATCGGGCGAACGGTCGAAGCGCTGAACGAGCTCAAGCAAAAGCTCACCGCGGTACGGCTCCAGGTGTTCGTCGTGAACGACGGCTCCCGGGACCAAACGGCGCCGCGCGCTCTCGCCGCGGGCGCCGATCGCGTGGTCACCCACAAGGTGAACCGAGGGCTCGGCGCGGCGGTGCGCAGCGGCCTGCACGCGGCGCGCGCCGCCGGCGCGGACATCGCCCTCAAGTTCGACGCCGACTGCCAGCACGATCCCAACGACGTGGCGCGCATGATCGAGCCCTTGTTGAAGGACGAGTGCGATCTCGTCTACGGCGATCGCTTCTCCGGCATTCAGTACCGGATGCCGTTCGTGCGCCGCATCGGGAACATCGTCTTCACCCGACTCATGGCGTGGCTCACGGGCTGGCCCCTCAAAGACAGCCAGCCCGGCATCTTCGCCGTGCAGCGCACGTATCTCGAACGCTTCTACCTTCCCGGCGACTACAACTACACGCAGCAGATTCTGCTCGACGCCTACCACCTCGGCCTGCGCTTTCAGCACGTGCCCGTGACGTTCCGAAAGCGCACGACGGGCAAGTCGTTCGTTTCGCTCAAGTATCCCTTCAAGGTGCTCCCGCAGCTCGTGATGGTGCTCGTGGGGATCCGGCCGATGCGCGTGTTCGGCCCCATCGGCGCGTTCTTCCTGTCGCTCGCGGCGCTCGTCTTCGCCTGGGAGGTCGGCGAGTGGTTGCGCGGGCTGTCGCCGAAACCCGTGGTGCACGTCAACGCGCTGCTCGGCTGCATGACGCTCGGCTTGCACACGCTCTTCTTCGGGCTGATTGCGGAGCTCGTGGTCCGCTTCAATCGCAAGAGCTGACGCTCCCCGAGAACCGTGGACGACTCGCGCGCGCGCAAGCGGTCCTGGATCCGAGGAGCCGCGTTTTTGCCTTCTGGTGTGGCCGGGTGGGGCCCTCTTTTCTGCCATAG
>QGUH01000467.1 GCA_003242355.1 Pseudomonadota bacterium | reverse complement strand
CGAAATCCCCCGCGCCGAGAGGCCCCCCGTGTTTTCCCCAAGGGACCCGCGATCCGGATCCTCCACCCGGATCGACAGCGCTCGCGTGGCGACGCGCCCCCGGCGATCCCGTGCGCTCACGCGGACCGTGTACGTGCCCGGGTGCTCGTAGACGTGCGCTGCAATCGGCCCCTTCGCCTCGTTCTTCGACAACCCGGTCGTCGCGAAGCGTCCGCTTCCGGAATCCCCGAAGTCCCAGCAGTAGTCGAAGTCGTGGAACGGGCGCTCGCGCACGTCCTCGCCCTCGGTACCGAGCGTGTCGAACACGACCGAAAGCGGCGCCACTCCCGAGACGCGACTCGCCGAAAGCTCGAGTCGGAGCGCGTCCTTCGCGGGCACCCCCGGATCGCCGAAGCACGGCACCGGCAACACGGGCGCTGGCGCGGGCGGCGCCTTCACCGAGGGCCCCGCTGGAGGCGGCTTGCTGCACCGACACGCGCCGGCGAGCGCGGAGAACGCCAGGACGATTGGGCCCGTGCACCGCAGAATCCGCCCCCTCCCCACGTCGCCTCCACACGTCGGAAGAAGGCTCAGGCTTTGGAGTACGCGTAGCGCCGACCCGTCAGGCGATTCACGTGGTACGTCGCTTGCCCGAGCGCGGTCGGCAGCTTGCCGATGACGATCGAGGCGGCGTACAGCGCCGCGTCGCGCGGGGACAGCCCGCTCGCGATCTTCCGGCGCGCCACTCTCAGGAACAGCGCCGAGTAGCCGAGCGAGAGCCCGAGCGCGATCGGCGGCAGCGGAAGCGTGAGCGCAATCGCGCACGGCAAGGCGGCGCCCCAAAACCAGGCGCTCCGCACCTCGCGATCGTACGGACGCTCGGGAGAGCTCGCGTGGCGCGCGTGAATTTCGGCGTAGGCGTGCCCCGTGCGCACCGTGCGCCGCCACCACTGGGAGAAGCGGTGCATGTCCATGTCGTGCAGCGCCATCTCCACGGGCAAGCGCTCGATCCGAAACCCCGCCGCGCGTAGGCGCGAGCACATTTCCGCTTCTTCACCCGCGAGGATGGCCGGGTTGTAGCCGCCGACGGCGCGGAAGGCGTCGGCGCGCACCATGCAAATGCCGCCGCTCGCCTCGATTTCTCCGGCGGGCCCGTCCCACTCGATGTCGCACAGACGGTTGTAGATCGATGCCTCCGGATGACGTTCCTTGAGACGACCACAAACGACGGCAAGCTCGGGATTTTCGGCGAGAGCGCGTGCACCGGCTTCGAGCCACCCATCGACGATCTCCGCATCGCCGTCCACGAATTGCACGAGCTCGACCTCGGGCAGGAGCGTGACGAGGCGTTCGAAGCCGGCATTGCGCGCCCGCGCCGCGGTGAACGGGATCGACATGTCGAGCTCGACGACGTCCACCCCGAGGCTCCGGGCCATCTCCGTGCTTCCGTCGGTGGATCCCGAGTCCACGTACACGACCGTGGCAGCGCGACCGACGACGGCCTGCAAACACGCCCGAAGCCGCTCTCCTTCGTTGCGCCCGATCGCGACGACGCCGAGCCGTGCGTCTCTCATTCAGCGGGCTCCAGCGGCACGGTCGCCCGTTCGCGCGGCTCTGCGGAGCGCGACTGCTTCTGGCTCGAGCCGAGCGCGTGGCGCACGAAATCCCGGACCATGTACTGCGGCAACCCCGGTGCTCGCCCGGTGACCGCGCAGCGCGCCCGGTGCAAGCTCGCGCCGAGCACCCAGGCGACGTTGGCCGCCACGCGATAGGCGCGCCCGTGGGACTTGTCGAAGTAGTACTGTCGCGAATCGAACCAATACGTGGGACGACGCCGCTTGTTGATTCCGGTCGCGGCCTCCTCCTCGTGATCGACGCCGGTCTCGTGCACGTGGTGCACCGTGAACCCGGCCTGCCGCATGCGACGACAGAGGTCGATCTCCTCGTAATAGAGGAAGAACCGTTCGTCGAAGAGGCCGACGCGCTCGAGCGCGGTCCGCCGCACCATGAACGCGGCGCCGGAAACCCAGTCCACCTCGCACGTCCGGCCGGGCCCCGGACGAGCCACGATGTACGACTCGAGCAGGCGCGATACGGGCCCGAACTGAATCGTGGACTCGAACTCGCTCAGGACGGTGGGGAAGCGAAACGCCGAGGCCGCGGGCTGCCCTCCCGGCCCGAACATGCGCGCACCGGCGATGGCGGCTCGGGGGTTCGCCTCGAGGAAATTCGAGAGTGCCCGCAGCGTCCCCGGACGAACGCGGGCATCCGGGTTGAGGAGGAAAAAGAACTCCGGGGGATTGGGACGCGCGAGCGCGTCGCGAATGCCGACGTTGTTACCGAAACCGAAGCCGCCGTTGCGCCCCGACGGGAGGATACGGACGCGATCGCCCCACCCGTTGTCGCGCACGGCGCGCTCGAGGTGTTCCACGGAGCCGTCCCCCGAGTCGTTGTCCACGACGGTAACGCCGCCCTCGAGGCCCTGCATGTCGTGGATCAACGATCGAACGGCCTCCACGGCGAGGCCTGCGACTCGGTAGTTTACGATGATGGCTTGGAGCGTGGCGGGCACCGCAGCTTTTTTGGCCCCACGCGCTCTCGAGTGCAAGCGGGATGCTTCGCGCCGGTTTCACCCCACGGTGGGCGTTGTCACGCACGGGCTCCCAGGCCGGAGCGCGGCCTTCCCCCGCGACGACTCGCCCACCCGCGAGCGCGGCCTTCGGTGTCTCCTGCGCCTTGGCCGCGCCCCGGAGCTCACCGCCGTTCAGTTTGACGGCAATCAGCGGGTGAGCGTTCGGTAGAGCGCCAGAAAGGCGTCGGCCGCACGCGTGAGATTGCGATGCCAGTCGTCGGCAGCGGCGGCGTCGGCGCCGTCGGTCACGTATTTGGCACAAGCGAAGGGCACTCCCTCGAACCAGCACACCTTGGCGAGCGCGTACGCTTCCATGTCGACGACGTCCCAGGCGTGCAGAGCGCCGTCGCTCTCGAAGCGATCGCCCGTCCCGCACGTGCCCTCCGGCAGATCCACGAACACGTTCGGAAACGTGAGCGCCTTCGGCACGTCCTCGAACGGCGTCACGCCGACCTCGAAGCCGAGCCCGCCGACGTCCATGTCCCGCTGCTCGAAGCGCGTGCAGGCGACGACGGTTCCCGGAGGAAAGCGCCGCGAGCCCGCGGTTCCGAAGTTGACGACGAGCGGCAGCGCTTCTCCCTTCTCTCGGAGCTCGACGAGGCGGCGCGTGAGCACGAATGCCGCGTTCACCTTGCCAATCCCGGTATAAAGCACGTCGACGCCCACCTTTTCGAAGCGCCCCTGCGCCTCCATGGGCAGCGCCATGACGACGAGCGGCCGGCGCTTCATCCCCGGTCCCCGCTTGCCAGAATCACAGCCATCCTGCATTGCTCGCGAACCGTTTGGACCCGCACGCACCAGTGCTACCCGAATCGACGGCGAAGATCCACGGCGACCCGGCAGCGTGGCTCGCGAGGTTGGACGCTCATTTCGGCCTCGACGGCACGGTGCCGCAAAAAGCGGCACACGCGGGTCGCGCACTCGATCCTCCGTCTGCGCGTCGGGTCGTCAGTCTGCGGCAATCACGTAGTACAGCGTGGTCGGCAACAGCGGCAGGCCGCGTTCGAGGGTGTGGCTCGTGCGAACGGGATAGCCATTCTCGTCGAGGGCCGTTGCGCGGAGCCCGTCGGCATCCGGACGGCGGAGCGAAAGCACGCCGCCGAGCTTGCGAACCGCGATCGGCGGACCACCGACGTCCTTGATTCGCTTCACCCTGCCGGCTGAAACGGTAGCAAATCCGGTATTCTGCGCCTCCGACATCACCTGGAGGAGCATGCGACGCGAGCGCGACAGCGGCTCGCCGTCGAGCGAGACGAGCAGGAACGCGCCGTAGTCGAGGCGCGTTTCCAACGTGGCGACGCCGAGCGTGATGGGACTCTGCCGCGCCAAGAAACCGGCTGCCCCCTCGGCGCGCGCGGTCACGAGCCGAACGAGGCCCTGGCCATGATCCCACGCGAGCTCCGAGGTCGCGCTCTTCACGACGCGCGCGCGCCGGTCCACGAAGCCATCGAGCGAGCGGAGCTCCGTCCGCCGCGCCGTTTCTGCGATGTGGACCGCGACCGGCCCAACCAGAAATCCGAGCGGATCCAGCGTGGTCGCCGCCGCACGCGGAACGAGCGCGCCCTGGGGCCCGCCTGCTTTGCGCAGGCCGTCGGGGTTTGGGGGGGCTCGGAACGGCTTGTCCCTTAACACAACTGAACGCGCCGGGCAAAAGGGAAGGAGTG
>QGUH01000466.1 GCA_003242355.1 Pseudomonadota bacterium | reverse complement strand
GGGTACCAGCCCGCCCAGCATGAACAGTGGACTTGCGACGAGAACCCCGCACACTCGTCGGAGCCCGCCCTCGAGCGCGGGCCAGTCACGACTGCTCAGTGGAAGTTGAAGCAGGGACTCGAGGAGTGGACGTTCGGCGTCGGTGACCCGCGGGTCCCCCACGAGGCGGTCTTTGAGCGCGAGGACTGCGTCCAGAGCCGTGGCGGTCGGGTCGGCCGCGCCCGATTCTACGAGCCTGGCGATGAAATCGTTCTCCGAGAGCGCATGGCAGCTCCCGTAGGCCGCCTCCCAGGCGAGCCTTCCTTGGAAATCGAGCCCGCGGCGACCCGCTTCGCCGTCGCGGAGGAAGAACCCGATTGCCAGCGATAGCGTCTCTTCGGCGCTGCTTGGCGCAGGATATTCCGGGTACATCGGCCAGCCCATCGCGACGTGGAGCGAGCGTCGGATGAGCCGAGGCGAGAGGGGGAACACGGCGTCGCTCGGGCCATTGCCACGCATTGCCGGGTCGGCCTCGGCGTCCGTCCAGGGGTCGAAGATGCGGTCGAGAGGGTACGGGCCGCTTCCGCAACCGGCGCTCGGCGGCTTCAGATTGAACGCTTCGTGCTCGAGGATATCGAGCAGAAGCGTTTTCAGAGAGAACCGGGCACGCACGAAGCGATCGGTGAGGGCTACGAGGAGGTCCCGCTGAACGGCGGTGCGCGGGAAATTGTGCGCAACGGTCAGGCGCGATCCCATCACCTCCGTCCAGACGTTTTCGACGATGGTGAGGGCTACGAGCGCCGCGAACGCGACGTCGGGCGCGACTTCGCCGCCGCTCGCCGGCAAGCCGTCTCTGACGAGCGCTTCGACGCCGCGTTGCAGAGAACGCTCGAGATCCCAGACGCTGGCACGGAGGCCGAGAGATGGAGCTTCTGGCGTCGAGCGAATGCTGCCGAACCAGGTGTCGATGTGCAGCGGATCGTCCGACATCGGTTGAGTGAACTGGCCGCACGCTTCGGACCACCCGAACGGGGTCGTCCCCGAGGCGTCAACGACGCCCATGTAGCGGAACATTCCGCGAGCGCGGAGCAGGTCGCTCCCCTTTTGCTCGGCTTCTTCGGGCGGATGCAGGCCAGAGGAGCTGCCGAACAACGCTCGCTCGAACAGAGCCGGGACCGGCCAGAACCGATTCGTCGCTGGATCCGTTGACGCCGTGATCGAGTACTCGCTGTTGTGGCAGGCGAGGCAGGCGATGTCGCGTCGGGTGTAGGCGGACTCGAATGCCGCTCCGAAGTCGTTCCGGCGCGTGAGCTCGAGCTCGAGCTCGAGCGCGGCGCCGTTGATCGGCTTGCTCATCATGGCGAAGAGATGAGCGCGATAGAGTACGGAGAGGTCGTCGAGCTCGAGCGCCGAGGCAAGAAGCTCGCGCATCGTGAAGCTCGGGACGGGGGGTTGCGAGGCCGTCGCCGGATTGTCGCGCACGTACTTGGCGAGCGCACCGCCATCGGGAGAAGCCGATTCGTGTTCCCCGTAGCAGCTCCTTTGGCTTTTCGCTTGAGTCCTCGCGATCCTCAGGCCGTCCTTCAGGAAGTCGGTCCACCGCACTCGGAAGGCGTCGTCGTGCATCATCGCTCGCGCGACGAGACGACGAGCGGTATCCGGAGCATTCGCCGCAACCTGCGCGTTGCGGATCTCGGACAGCGCCTGGACGTGCGCGAGGACCTCGCCTTGGCCGAGCGGACGGCGCCCGAGGAGCGCGAGCGTGGCTCGACGCACGAACGCATCGTCGCCCGCGTCGCACGAGCTTTCCGGCACGGGAACCACCGGCTCCGTCTCATCGGGCGGTTCGGACGGCGGAGCGGGTGGGTCGAGACTCCCCGTGGGTTCCGGTTCTGGGCCGGGAGCGCTCGAGCTGGGCGGAGCCGAGGGCGGCCGTGCACCCGGCGTCTGGACGTCGTTGCAGCCGGCCAAGGACGTTCCGAGCACGAGCGCCGAAACGAGGGTCAGAGCGCGCTCGGTGTGCGTCACGTGACACCCAGCTGATCCCGGAGCACGCGCTCGGCCGCCTGTTCCTCGGTCACCGTGCCCCGGACGTCAGCCACGTTGAAGGATTCAGGCCCGAAGGGCCAGATCCCGAGGGCGAGCAAGGCAGCGATTCTGCTTTCCTGCGGTGTGGCGCTCTGCACTGCAACCCCGTCCGCTCCGATGGCGCCCGTCACGCCCCGCGACCGCACCGGACCCCCCAATGTCACGACTGGATAGCCGTAGGGCCAATGGTTGCGGCCGTTTTGACCTTCTGCCGCAGGACTGCGACCGAACTCCGAGTTGAGAAGGATCAACGTGCGATCGAGGTCGAGCTTCTCGGGCGCGTCCTCGCCGGGCGCCTTCACGAGATCGAGCAGGGTCCTCAGGAGGTGCGTCAGATTGCGAGCCTGGATTCGTGTGTTGTCGGAGTGGCTGTCGTAGCCCCCTCCGCCGTTGCCGACGGGCACGAGTCCACCGTCTACGACGCACACGTACCGGGCAGGACGAACGGGGTGGTTCAAGAGGTTGACGGCGAGCCTGAGCTGCATGCCGACTGCGTCCACCGTCGCGCTCGCGCCGCAGCTCGTACCGGGCGCGGGAAGGAACGTCGCGGGATCGAGCACCGAACGGATGGCGTCGGCATTCGCGAGCCAGCGGGTTCCGGCAGAGAAGTCGCTGAAGGGCCGGGCGCGAAGCGGCTCTCCGCTTCCCTGCCAGCGGAGCTTCTCCCGATACTCCGCGTGATAGAGGTCGAGCAGGGCGTCGTGCTCGGCACGCATGGAGCCCACGCCCCTGCGCTCGAGGAGTGCCCCGAGATCTCCCGCGGCGTCGACGGTGATGGACAAAGGGCGCGCCGTGGCCGGGTGCAGCCCGGTAGCAACCGCGGCTCGCAAATTGTCGACGGGGAGCGCGCCGAGGGACCCGGACATGAGGACGTAGGCGAGCGGCCCCGCGGCGTCACCGTCGCGCTCGAAGAAGAAGCGCTGAATGTGCGCGCCGAGCCCGCACAGCGCCGGGTTGCCGAGCGTTCGCCCCGAAAGCGCGAGTGGGATCGCGGCCTCGTGGGGAGCGAGATCGTGTCGCACGATCGAAACGCGCAGGCGATCCATCACGTCCTTCCGCTGGCGAAGCGGCATGGCGAACGGACCGAAGTGGACGAGCTGTCCCACGGCGTCTTCGGCAAACGGCTCCGTGAGATCTCCCGAGTACCCGCACGCTTCGAACGCCGACGCCAGCTCGGGCGTGTCGCCGTACAGGTGGAAGTGGGTTCGATCTTCCTTGCCGTGATCGAGCACGCAGTAAAACGACTCGTACTGGCTCACTCCGCCGCACAAGAAGATCTCGAGTACGTTTTGGACCCGCAGATCTTCCGGGACGGCCGGTGAACGCGAGCTCGGTTCGGCTCCAAACGAAATTCTGCGCTCCCCAAGGAAGGCACCCAGACCCACGCCGAGGGAGAGCGCACCGAGCTTTCGAAGGAGGGTACGACGATGCATGCAACGGGGAGAGACGGTGAGCCTCTCCCTCGAGCTGTGGCCGCCGTCGCCGAATCCGTGATCGCTTTATGGATCGTGCAAGCTGCAGCCCTCCGCGAGCACCCATCGGCAGACGAGGTCCGAATCGGGCGCACAGGACCAGGGATCGATGGTGTCGGCCGAGCATGCGACCTCGCCCGCTGGCAGGGGGCCGCAGTCTCTCACGTCGCAGCCGCTCGGGTCGCGACACCGTTGTTGCCAGGAGCAGCCGCCGCTTGCGTCGGGCTCGCAAACGAACGTGCCCATCGTGTCGCTGGGGCACATCGTGGCGGTCGGCGCGGCTCCACACTGGGCCGGCTCGCAGGCTCGGGCAGGCGGACAGTGCGCTTGCCAGGCGCACACGCCGCCGTTCATCGCATCGAGCCGGCAAGAAAACGTCTCGAGGTCGCCGCTCGGGCACATGCCCGGCTGAGCGGGGGCGGGCCCACAGGCTCGTTCGGGGCAATCGTCCCAGCCGAGCGAATACGGCCCCGTCTCGCAGCTCAGGATGAGCGCGGACGCCGGGAAAACGAGCCAGGACCCCGCAAGATGGCGCCAGGCGTGCACCTTCGAGAGCACCTGCCTACTGCGCACCGGCCTCCTCGCGGCAGCTCTCACGGACGCGCTCCGCGAGCGGCGAATCGGGGTGGTGCGCCAAGAACCGTCGCGCGACCCCCCGCCCCTCGGTTGCGCGGCCCGCGGCGCACAGCGCAAAAACGCGAGCCGCGGCCCCGCCCGGGGGGAGCGCCCCCCCTTCCCAGGCAGGCCCCCCCCCAACAGC
>QGUH01000465.1 GCA_003242355.1 Pseudomonadota bacterium | reverse complement strand
GGTGCGCGCCGAGCTCGCCGAGCGCTTTTCGCTCTTGGTGGTCGACGAGTTTCAGGATACGAGCCCCATTCAGCTCGCGCTCTTCGTGCGCCTGCACGCGCTCGCGGGGCGTTCCACCTGGGTCGGGGATCGCAAGCAGTGCATCTTCGAGTACGCAGGAGCGGATCCGGAGCTCATGGAGGCCGTGGCGCGCTGGGCGCGCGCAGCCGGCGGCGGCGCCGAGCAGCTTCCGTACAACTGGCGATCGCGGCCGGAGCTCGTCGAGGGCTTCAACGCGCTCTTCACGGCCGCATTGAGCCGACACGGCTATTCGCCCGACGAGGTGCGCACGGCGCCCCGGCGCGCCGCGGCTCCCGAGCTCGAAGCGCTCGCGCCATTCGGGGTTTGGGCGCTCGCCGTGAAGAATCAGGACGAGGCGGCGCAAGCGATCGCCGAGGGCGTTCGGCGGCTGCTCGACGACGCGGCCGCGACACCCATCGTGGATCGCGCGACCGGTACGGTGCGTCCGGTGCAACCGGGAGACGTCGCGGTCCTCGTCGCGACGAACAAGGAAGCCGAGCAGCTCGCCGCAGCGCTCGCGCGGCGCGGCGTGCAGACGTCGATTGCCCGCGCGGGTTTGCTGGCCACGCCCGAGGGCGTGCTTTGCGTCGCGGCGCTCCGCTGGTTGCTCGATCCCGAAAACGCGCTCGCCGCGGCCGAAATCGAGGCGCTCACCGGGTTTGGGGGCCAGGATCCCGACCGTTGGCTCGACGAATGGCTCGCGCGCGCGGTCGCGCGGGAAACGGCGCTCGCGGCCGGCGAAGCGCCGGCTCGTCCCGAGAGTGACGGCGTTTTGGCGCGCCTCGAGCCGCTGCGCGCGGAGATTCAGGGGCTGTCTCCGACGGAGGCGGTCGATCGCATCCTCGCTACTTTGGATCTCGCCGCAATCTGCCGCCGCTGGCCCGACCCGGCACAACGGCTCGCCAACCTCGACGCTCTGCGAGGGCTCGCCGCGTGCTACGAGGAGCGCTGCCTCGAGCAGCGCGAAGCGGGCACCGTCGTGGGCCTGCTGCGTTTTTTCGAGGAAGCCGCCGAGAAGGTGCTCGTGCGCGACGAAGAAGTCGCCTCCGACGACCAACACACGACCGTGGGGCCCGATACCGTGACGCTCGTCACCTACCATCGTGCGAAAGGCCTCGAGTGGCCGGTCGTCGTGCTCGCGAGTCTCGATCGGGAACGACGACGCTCGATCTTCGAAGTGTCGCCCGAGACCGATCGCGCGGCGTTCGACCCCGACAATCCCCTCGGCGGGCGCTGGATTCGGTATTTGCCCTGGCCGTTCGGACCGAAAAAGGCCGTGCGCCTTCGCGAGGTTGCCGAGGCGTCGCCCGAAGGCCGCGCCATGGCGGAGCGCGAGGAACGCGAGCGCGTGCGTCTGCTCTACGTCGGGTTCACCCGCGCGCGCGATCACCTGGTGCTCGCAGTGCGGACGCGCAAGGAGGGTTACGATGCCGATTGGCTCGACGAGCTGTGCGACGAAACGGGTGCCCCGCTCGTCGTGCTGCCGTCGCCCTCGGAAATTGCCGAGGGCTCGGCCGTGCTCCGCCTCGGCGCCGAGCCCGAGCTCCTCCGTTTTCCGGCGCGCTGCTGGACGTTGTCTGCTGCCGAGCCTTCGATCGACCGAGATTCCGATCGCGCACGGCCGTGGTTCGCAACCGTCGAAGGGGAGCAATCGCGTCCGGGCTACTGGGTTGCTCCGTCACGCGCGCGCGAAGAGTGGCCGGACTTGCCGCCGCTGGTTCCCGACGAAGTCGTCGCCACGGGCGAGCGCCTGCCGCTCGGCTCCGATCGGCGCGTCGAATGGGACGTCGTCGGCAATGTGCTCCACGCCTTCCTCGCCGCCGATCTTCCCGAGCTCGACGCGACGGCGCGCCGTGAGCGCGCCGAGCGCCTCCTTGCGGCCGCCGGTCTGCGTTCACTGCTCGCGCCCGAAGCGTTGCTGCGCGCCGGCGACACCCTGCGCCGCTGGATCGACGAGCGGTGGCCCACCGCCGTTTGGCATCGCGAGGTTCCCATAACCGCGGTGATCCCCACGCCGAACGGCTGCCGTCGCGTCGAAGGTACCATCGATCTCCTGCTCGAATGCAACGACGGCGTCGTGCTCATCGACCACAAGACGTATCCCGGCTCTCGTGACACCTGGCGCGACAGAGCCGCCGAATACGGCCCTCAGCTCGCCGCCTATTCCGAAGCCCTGCGCCACGCCGGAAAACCCGTGCTCGAGCACTGGGTGAGCTTCGCGGTCGCCGGCGGCGCGGTGCGCCTCGTCCGCCCGTGAGAAACCGAGCGCGTGGTGAATCGCTCGCTCCGACTGCCAACCCCCGTAACTCCGAAGCGCCGCCAAACCCAAACGGGCGCGAGGCCCTACGGCTGCCTTCGTTCCGAGAGTCGCCTTCGATTGCCGCGAGGGGTTCCGCTGCGCGCCGGACGATGCGCCGCCCGACGGCAGCGGGTGCGTGCCCATCCCGTGCGCGGAGTCCGGCGTGTGCGCGAGCGAGGACTTCATCTGTGAGCCGACGAGCACGCAGCGCCGGCCGGCAACGATCGATCCGCACGGCTGTGTTTCGAAGAACTGCGAGGAAGGACTCGAGTGTCCTCCGTCGTCGGTCTGCGACTTCTCACGGCCCGGCGACGATGCCGGGTGTGCCCGGATCCCCTGCGACGAACCGGGCGGCGGCTGCGGTCCCATGCAGAAGGGCGCTCCCGACCAAACGGACGAAGCCCACGGGACGGCGCGGCTGCCCGGTCGACTGGGCTTCTCGGGTCCTCGAACGCCGCGAACCAATAGGTTATGCCGATTCCGGTAGTCGGACGCGCCGCGCTGCGATCGAATCGCTTCACCCCTGAATGAACGCGAGCAGGTCGGCGTTGAACGTGTCGCGGTGCGTGACCATCAGGCCGTGCGGCGCTCCAGGGTAGACCTTGAGCACGGCGTTCTCGACGAGCTTCGAGGCGAGCGCGGCCGACTTCTGGAAGGGGACGATCTGATCGTCGTCACCGTGGATGAAGAGCGTGGGGATGGTGATGGCTTTCAAGTCCTCGGTGAAGTCGGTCTCGGAGAACGCGGCGATGCACTCGAACGCGGCGTTCAGGCCGACTTGCATGCTCCAGAGCCAGAACTGATCGAGCACGCCCTGGGGGACTTTCGAGCCCGGTCGATTGGCGCCATAAAAGGGCAGGGCCAGGTCCGTGTAGAACTGGGAACGATTGGTGGCGACGCCCTGACGGAGCTCGTCGAACACGGATCGCGGAATGCCGCCGGGGTTCTGCTCGGTCTGGAGCAGGAGGGGCGGAATGGCACCGACGAGCGCGAGCTTCGCCACACGACGCGTGCCGTGGCGAGCAACCGTGCGCGTGGCCTCGCCGCCCCCCGTTGAGTGCCCGACGAGAACGACGTCCCGGAGATCCAGCTTCTCGATGAGCAACGCGAGGTCGTCCGCATAGGTGTTCATGGCGTGACCGCTGCGCGGTTGGCTCGAGCGACCGTGTCCGCGCCGATCGTGCGCGATGACCCGATAGCCCTTCGACGCGAAGAAGACGAGCTGTTCGTCCCACGCGTCGGCGTTCAACGGCCAGCCGTGGCTGAACACGATGGGCCGCCCCTTGCCCCAGTCCTTGAAATAGATGCGCGTGCCGTCTTCGGTGGTGATGGTGTCCATGCTGCGGGCCGTGCAGGCGCCATGCCGTTTCGGCAGGTCGCGCGCGTTCGCCCTCGCGAGCCGCAGGAAACCTCGCGAACACGGCGTGCGCAACCCGCAACCTGGGCGACTCACGTGCAGCGTTCGCGGGGGCGCGTGCGGCGCACGCCGGACACACGGCAGAGCGCTCGTCGACACGCGCGCAAGCGGCCGCGCGTCTGCGACGCTGGCTCGTCACTCCCTGGGCAGGATCCCTGGGCGGGATTGCGCATTCGGGGCTCGAGAAGCCGCGTGAACGCACGCGCGCGCGGCGCGTGCTGCCCGGTGCGAAGCACTTTCGAGGACGTCGTCGAAGCATCGCCTTCGACCGGACGACATCGACCCGTCGCGCGATCGAGCGCGATGCGTGTCGCTCGACGCAACGAGCATCTTTCGCCGAATGGGTAATTCGCCGTTTCGGGTCGTGTTCCGTCTTCGATCCGTGACTCGAATGGTAGGAAATATAGATTTACGTGCACGCTATCGCTGCCATACGATTGGGAAACAAGCGCCCCCTTATTCGTGGTTCCACGGAACAGAACTTAACGGTAAGTTGCCCGACCTTTTGGGCGCAATTTCGCGTTC
>QGUH01000464.1 GCA_003242355.1 Pseudomonadota bacterium | reverse complement strand
TTTTTTTCAAGCGCCGGCACGCCGAGACCCCGCCGTCGTCGCCGGCGCCGGCCACGTTGATGCCCACGCCCGCCGAGCCCGACTTTTCGCCGCGGCGAGGCAAGGGCTTCATCGCCTCCGCGCTGGCGTTCGGTGTGGCGGTGGCGTTCGGCGGCTTCGCGTTGCGTGCGGCGGTGACCTCCGAGCCCAGCGCTCCGGCGGCGAGCGTCGCGGCTTCGGTGGGGTTGGGGGAAAGCGACGCGGCGCCGAAGACGGCGGCGGACGGCGCGCCCACGACACCCGGCCCCGAGCTCGAAGGGGAAGCGTCCGACGTGCCCGAGATCGAGACGCCGGCAACCGCGGCGGCGAGCGCCACCAAGGCGTGCACGCCGTGCGGCCCCAACGGCGAATGTTGCGAGGAACGAAAGCCCGCGAAGAAGCCTCCCGTTCGGCGACGCACGCGCGCCAAGCGCCCCGACGAAGCCAACACCGTGAAGCGCTACGGCATTTGACGGAGGCTCGGCCCACCACGGTGTCTGCCGAGACGGCGCACGCCGTGAAGCGCTGCGGCATCGACGGAAGCTCGGCGCAACGGGATACCTGCCGAGACGGCGTACACGTGAAGCGCCGTGGCGTTCGACGGAGGCTCAGCGCAGTACGGTGTGCGCGACGACGGCGAAACCACCGGGCTCGAGCGTGACGCGGGCGCGCTTTCGCCTGCCACGGGCCGAGAGATCCACCGTGTGATTGCCGGGCGGCACGCGGAAACGGCCGATGGCCATGCGCGCGGGCAGCGTCGTCCAGCTACGCGTGTCGGGCACGTCGGTGGCCGTGAGCGTCGCCTGGAGCCCCAGGCTCAACAAGGCGCCCACGACGTTGTTCTTGGCGGCGTGACGTGCGCCTTCTCCGACCACGACGCGCGTGAGCATGCGGGTGATCGCCGAAGCGACGATGGCGCCGCGCGCATCTTCCCACGCGCGGCGTGCTTCGTCGTCCACGGCGACCGCGGTCTCGAGCTCCACGGAGCCGCCGTCGAGCGAGACCGTCGGGCGGTCGAACATGATCGTGGTGGGCGCGAGCTCCGGATAGTTCACCCAAGTGACGAGCCCTTGCCCGGCGAGGTAGGCGGCGCGCTGCCGATCGTCCGGGCTCAGCGCGTCCGACGCGTAGGTGAGAGCGAGCCCGATGGGCACGCGTTGCGCCACTTTGTGCGGGACGCGCCCGTAGCTCACGATGACGAGGAGCTCGGCCGAGTCGGCGCTCGGCTCTTCGGCGGAAGCCGCCGAGGCCACCTTCGCGAGCCGCGGTGACCGGTAGCCGCCGCTCGCGAGCAGGCGCTGCACGGGGCCAGCGAGGGAAGGGTACTCGGCGTACGCGAGTGCCTCGTCGTAGTAGCGGAGCGCTTCGTCCCCGCGCCCGCTCTTCTCGAACGTGAAGCCGGCGAGATAGCTGCCCGGCCCCAGCAGCGCGCGCCGCTCGTCCTCGTGCGTCGACAGATAGCGCTGCATCACCGCGAGCCGTCGCGCCTCGACGCGCGCGCCACTGAGATCGCCGCGCACGAGGTAGTTGACCATGTTGAGCGTGTTGATCAGCAGCTTCTCGTACGCCGGCGCCTTGTACGGACCCGTCTCGTCGGAGAACAGATAGCGGCCGATGTCGTCGGTGGCGTTGCGCGAAAGATCGAGCAGATCGATCGACTTGTCGGCCACTCGAAGATCGCGACTCGACAGCTCGTACTTCTCGAGCTGTTGCAGGATCATCGAGCGATCGAGCAGGAACAGCGCGTTCTCGCCGCCCGTGTCGTCGGGCAGCTCGTTCGCGCTGTCCACGTCGAGGCGCTCGTTGACCGCCTCCAGCGCGCGTTCGGCGTCACCGGCGTCCAGCGCTGTGCGGATCGCCTGAGTGTGATCGGAGTGGCTCGCGCAACCCGCGATCCACACCGAACACACGAGAACGAACCTGACGAAGCGGCTCATGCGAAGAGAAGGAGTGCCGCCGCCAGGGCAGGCGGTTCGGGCAAGCCCCACGTGCACGGCTCGTCAGATGATCGCCTTCGTGAGCCCGGAGCGATTCTGGAACAGAATCTCGCCGGTCTCCACGTCGATGACCTGCATGAACAAGAAGTACTGCACGCGGCGCTCACCGGCCTGACGCTCGTCGGTGTTGTACACCCTGCCGGTCACCAGATAGCGCGCGCCGATCTGCTTGCCCCATTTCGCGACCGTGCTCGGATCGAAGGCGCCCGAGTACTGCCGCTTGATCTCCTCCACGAGCTTCGGCTGCTGCTCCATGCTGATGACGCGCACGTGGCCCGCGTTCACGAGTCGCGTCTCGACCTCGCTCAGCAGCGCATCGAGCGCGCTGTCGATGTGCTCGCTGGTCTCGTTGCGCATCGGGATCACCGCCACCGCGGGGCGGTCTTCCGACTGCCATCGCTGCACGACGGCCGAGCGCTGTAGCGCCTCCATGTTTTCGTGCAGCATCTTCTGGAGATCGCGGCGGTCCAGGCCGGTGCTCATGGCCTGGTCATCGAGTCCCGGGACGTCTTCCCCGCGAACGGCCCGCGGGCCGCCACAGGCCGCGAGGGCGACGGGGAGAGCAAGCACTAAAGCCATCGAGAAGAAACGGGAACGCGCCATCTTTTCTGCCTTTCGGAACGCGGACGCACCGCCAAGCCGTTAGGTGCGGCGTTCCGCCCTTCGAGTCAAGCCGACCACCCCGAACGGCGTCTTCTGCGGAGCGGACGCCGCGGAGGCCGCTCATGGCCCCCGGGCATCCCCGGAGAGAGCCAACCCTGCCCGGTGCCGTGGTCATCGACCATTGGACGGACGCCGCGCCCCGCCGATGCATTCCCCCAGCAAATTCGCTTCGGCCGGAGACGTACGGCGCCTCCGAGCCCGCACAGGGCGTCGGTCCCTCACTCAGCCGTCACTTCCCGCGAGCGAAGCGAGCCCGCGACGAGCGAGGCGAGTCGCGTCGGAGAGTTGGAGCGCCGGAGAACGGCTCGTCGCCGTGGAGCACCCTCCGGCGGCGGGCCGAGGGTCGCTCCCGCTATCGTTGAGCAGCGGAGTGGACGCCGCCTGATGGGCAGGGGTGAGCGGCGTGGGGCCTATCGGCGTCACGCGGCAGCTCGATCGAAGGCCCCGCCCTGCTGCGCGCTGCGCTTCGCGCAGCGCTCCGCGACGGGCTCGAGTGCCGCCCGGCTAATGGTCGGCAGTGCGGGAGCTCAACCTCGGCCACTTCGCCGGCGGGTGCTCCGCGGCTCCTTGGGCCGGTCATCGGCGCTAGGGGGCCAGAGGTGAGTCACGGGAACGGCACGTTGCTTCGCTGTACGAGGCGAACCGCAAAGCGGGCTCATGCCAGAAGTGAACGCCCCTTTTCGTCAACCCCCCACTCAGCCGTCACTTCCCGCGAGCGAAGCGAGCCCGCGATGAGCGCAGCGAGTCGCTTCGGAGCGCACGAGGGGCGGTGAGCGCCGGTTACTGGGGAGCTCCGCTCCCGCCCCGCCGGAGTGAATCCGTCGGGGCCCCTCCCTCAGGTTTCGGGGCCCCAACCCCGAAACACCAAGCCGCCCATCGGCGTGTTCTCCCGCGAGCGCAGCAAGCCCGCGACGAGCGCCGCCAATCGCGTCGGGGTGCTCGAGATGCGGTCCTCAAGGAGGACTCCCGGCGTGGGTGAGTGGGCGGGACGCAACCATCCCGCAATGCCGTGCGCCGTCCCCCAGGGTGTTGGCGCGTTACTTCGAGTGCGGAGGCATCTTCGCCTCCTTGAAGATCACGTGCTTGCGGACCACCGGGTCGTACTTCTTGAGCTCGAGCTTGGACGTCTGCGTCCGCTTGTTCTTCGTCGTGTAGTACGTGAAGCCGGTTCCCGCCGAGGAAACGAGACGGATGTTGTCGCGCATCGCGCGGGCGCCTTTACCATGCAGGCTCGTCCGGAGCAACCAGGCCCAGCGGCCGAAGCCTCATCCCGGCCGCGGAAGCCTTGACGGATCGCGTCCCGCGTGGCTCATTTGCGCCCCCGAACGCCGCCCCTGAGCCGTCGTTCGCGAACTCGCTCCTCTTTACAGGTGCTCCCATGAAGCGCACGTACCAACCCCACAACACGAGCCGACTCCGGACGCACGGGTTTCGCAAGCGTCTCAGCACCAAGGGCGGGCGCAAGATCCTCGCCAACCGGCGTCGCAAGGGCCGCTGGCGCCTCGCCGTGACCGCCTACAAGAAGTAAGCGGCCGACGAGAAGTAGCCGGGTCGGCGCCGCCCGAGCCCCCCGGCCCCTTTCCGGCGACGCCTCGGTGCAGAAAACCCCAGAAGTACCAAGGATACAA
>QGUH01000463.1 GCA_003242355.1 Pseudomonadota bacterium | reverse complement strand
TAGTGTTGCGCCACCTCCAGTGTTTTCCCTTTTCTCTTTCTGCGGCACGTTAAATTTTTTTTAAGGTGGGGCGCTGATCGTCGCTGTCGAGGTTGAGCGGCGGATCCGATATCGGCGTGGGGCGCTGATCGTCGCTGTTGTCACCCATCGCGTTTCCTCTCGGGTCGAACGGGGTCACTGTCCGCGGTGAAACCACGCGCTCGGGGATGCGGCGCACGCCCGTGACCACACGGCGACGGGTGGCGGACCACAGCGCCCGCGAGCGCGTGCTCGGGGGTCGGCCACGCCCGTTGGGAAGCGGAGGCCGGGAGGGCAGCGCGCGGGTTGCGGGAGGAGGCGTGCTGGTGCGCGCTTCCGGCTCCGCCACGCGAATCGTCGCGCCGCAGTTTCGGCAGCGGATGAACGCCCGCCTGTTAGCGAGCCGCGTGCGATACAGCTCGTCGCCGACGCTGAAGCGGGCGCCACAGGCTTTGCAGCTGATCGCATGGGGCATGAGCGCATCCGTGCCTACGGCCGCCCGGCTGCGCGCGCTTCGAAGCGCCGACGGGCGAACCGACGCACAGTATCACCGCCAGGGCACCCGGCCCGCAAGCGCGATCCTGCGCCTGGCCGGTCGGCAAATTCCTGGTCTTATATTCTCGAAATCGCTTGGTTTTATCTGGTTGCCTGGGCGGCCGGAACGATCGCCGAGAGGTGTCGACCGCTCTTCGCCCCGTCGCGCCGGTAGGAGAAAAAGCGGACGGGATCGCCCACCGTGCAGCCCTCGACGTGATCGATGGCGTCGTCCGAAAGCCCGACCCGTCGAAGCTGAGCGTGCACGATGCGTCGCAGATCGACGTGCGCGCGCTCCCCGCGACGCGTGACCACGGACGGATCGGGCGACGCCGCGGTGAGCCGTGCTGCTACCTCGTCCGACACTTCGAACGCCTGAAGGGAAATGTGGGGACCGATCGCGGCGAGCAGATCGCCGGCATCCCCCAGCGTCTCACGCAGCCGTTCGATCGCGGAAGCTACCACTCCGCCGACGACGCCGCGCCAGCCCGCATGAATCGCGAGCGCTGCGCCACTTCGCCGATCGCCCACCAGAATGGGAACACAGTCGGCGGTGCGCACGCCGCAGGCGAGGTGGGTGTCCAGGGCAATCACTGCATCGCCTTCGTGACGGAGGAAATCGCCGGCTTCCTCGCTGCCATCGGCGATGTGGCACGCGGTTCCGTGGACCTGCGACAGGAAGTACACCCGCTCGGGCGCCACGCCGAGGGCGGTGGCAGCGCGCCTGAGATTTTCGGCCACGTGCTCACGATGGTCTCCCACCGACACCGAGAAGCTCAGGGACGCGTACGGCCCCTCCGACACGCCACCACGCCGGGTGAAGAAGGCGTGCCGGAATCCAGCGCGCTCGAGGAGTGGACTTTTCAGGGCTTCGGGTGCGTTCATCGTCTTCCGGCCCTCCCGAATTTCGGGCAGGTATCGTCCGGCTGGGAGGCGGCCGGGATTTTTTGGTAAGTCTGGTTCCGCATGCGACCGAAAGACCCCTTCATCGGGCGTGAGATCCTCGGCGGCCAATTCCGGATCGTCGAGAAGATCGGCACCGGGGGCATGGGGTCCGTCTACAAGGCGTCGCAACCGGCGATGAACCGGATGGTGGCGATCAAGATCCTCCATCCGAAGCTCGTCGCGCGCAAGGATCTGACGTCGCGGTTCCGGCGCGAAGCCCGCGCCATGAGTCAGCTCACCCATCCGAACACCGTCAAGGTGTTCATGTACGGCGAGCTCGAGGAAGACGGCTCGCTCTACATCGTGATGGAGCTGCTCGAGGGCAGGAATCTCAACCAAACGGTGCGCAAGGAAGGGCCGATGCCCGTGGAGCGCGCGATTCCGATTCTGATTCAGGTTTGCGGCGCGCTGCAGGAAGCGCACGACATGGGCATCGTCCACCGCGACCTGAAGCCCGAGAACATCTTCCTCTCGCGCCAGGGCGGCATCACCGATTTTCCCAAGGTCCTCGACTTCGGTCTCGCGAAGGTCACCGAGCGGCAGATGCAGCCCGGGTCGTTGATCCTGACGCAGGAGGGAATGGTCTTCGGGACTCCCGAGTTCATGTCCCCCGAGCAGGCTCAGGGCCGAACCTTGGATGCGCGCAGCGACATCTATTCCCTCGCCGTGATCCTGTACGAGGTGCTCACGGGGAAGCTGCCGTTTTCGGCGCGCACGCCGATGGAGTACATCCAGAAGCACGTGATGGAGCCGATCATCCCGCTCGAGCAGCGGGTGCCCGAGCTCAAGTTCCCCGAAGGGCTCGGGCGCGTGCTCGAAAAGGCGCTCTCGAAGAAGCCGGAGGATCGTTACCAGAGCGCGGCCGAGTTCGCCGAAGCACTGCGTCCGTTCGCGGGCGCTTCCGCCGCGATGCTCACCTCGGGCGTGACGCGGGTGCCGAGCAACGATCCCGCGACGCCGAGCCCGCCCGTCGAAGTGGCGCCCGTGCCGGTGGCCGCGCGTCCGCCGGGTGCGATGCTGCTCATCGGCGTGGCCGCGGTGTGTCTGTTCGCCGGCGTCGTTCTGGCCATGATCGTCATGCACGTGGTCGAGCACTGATGGTCGACTACCGCCGCCTGCTCAACGGCGCCCGTCGCGTCGCGTTCTATGGCGGGATCGGTGGCATCTCCCTCGCCATTGGGTTTTCGCTCGCGATCGTGCTGGCGGTGGCGCGCTACGAAGCGAAGCTGCCCAGCGTGGAAGAGCTCAAGAGCGGCTACGACCCGCCTCAAGTCACGCGCGTGCTCTCCCGCGACGGCAAGCTGCTCGGCAGCATGTTCACCGAGCGGCGCACCGTGGTGCCGTTTTCGGAGATCCCCAAGCACGTCAAGCTGGCCTTCCTCGCCGCCGAAGACGCCAGCTTCTACGAGCACGAGGGGCTCGACTACTTCGGCATGCTGCGCGCGCTGTTCGCGAACGTGCGCGCCGGGCAGAAACGGCAGGGCGCGAGCACGATCACGCAGCAGGTCGTAAAAAACCTGTTCCTCACTCCCGAGCGCACGTACGAGCGCAAGATCAAGGAGACCATCCTCGCGCGGAGGCTCGAAAAGGAGCTCACGAAGGACGAGATCTTCTCCTTGTACCTGAACCACATCTACCTCGGCCAGGGTCGCTACGGCGTCGAGGAGGCAGCGCGGCACTACTTCGGAAAACCCGGCAAGGCGCTCGATCTCGCCGAGGCGGCGCTGCTCGCCGGAATCGCGGCGGCGCCCGAGCGGTTTTCGCCGCGCACGCACCCGGAGCGCGCGCTCGCTCGGCGGCGCTACGTGCTCACGCAGATGCTCGAAAAGGGCTTCGTCACGCGCGAGCTGCACGACGAAGCGCTCGCGTTGCCGTTGCGCCTCGCCCCCGGCACGGAGGAAGAATCGGCGCTCGCGCCGGAGGTCGTCGCGTACGCCCGCAAGGTGCTCGAGGCGGCCGTGGGCGAGCGGGCGAAGAAGGGGGGCTTCACGATCACGACCACGATCGACCTCGAGCTGCAGGCCGCGGCGCGCAAGGCGGTCACCGAGGGTCTCGCCGAATACGCCAAACGCCAGAAGCTGGTTCCGCCGCTCACGGCGGAGAAGCGACGCCTGTGGGGCGAGCCGTTCAGCGGGGAGCCGCGCGCGAACAAGATCTACGTGGGGACGGTGGTCGCGCTCGACGACGAAAAGGGCACGATCGACGTTCGGGTCGGAAGCACCGTCGGGCGCGTCCAGCTGAACAACGAAGAGCGGTACAACCCCGATAAGCTCGCGCCGAGCGCGTTCACCAAGGTCGGCGCGCTCTTGCGCGTTTCGTTGATTGGCGAGAGCCGCGGTCAGCCGCCACCCGTGCCGCTGCGCCTCGAGCTCGGGCCGCAGGCGGCGCTCGTCGCGATCGATCCGCGCACGCGCGAGGTGCTCGCTTTGGTCGGCGGGGCCGAGCCCGTGCCCGGAGGGCTCGACCGCGCGACGCGCGCGCATCGGCAGCCGGGGTCGGCGTTCAAACCATTCGTCTACGGCTATGCGATCGCGTCGCGACGCTTCACGGCCGCGACCGTGCTCGAGTTGCCGCCGCTCAAGAACGCCACCGAGCCGGGGCCCCGCCGGGTTCCGGTGCGCCTGGCCATCGCCAAGAGCGACAATGCCGCGGCGGAAGCGCTGCTCGCGGCGGTGGGAGCGCCGAACGTCGTCGAGTGGGCGGAGGCGCTCGGCATCGAGTCGCCTCTGGCGCCGACGCCGTCGCCCGCCCCCGGCGCATACGAAGTGGTGCCGCCCGAGCTCGCGAACCCGTACGCCCCGTTCTCTTCC
>QGUH01000462.1 GCA_003242355.1 Pseudomonadota bacterium | reverse complement strand
CGAGACGCGATCGACCTCACCGGTCACGAGGACCTGTACCGGCTGCGGCAAGTCGTAGCGAGCGGCGGGCTCCTCCGCGTCCATCAGCGTGACGTAAACCTGCGCGGCGAACGATCGGCCTTCCGGAGTGATGCGAAACCCGCCACCCGCCACTTCCGCGACCAGGAGCGAAGTGCGAGGCCGGCCCTGCTCGTCGATGAAGCGCATCCGATAGGGCAGCTCGACGCGCGTGGATTCCTCCGCCTCTTCCACTTCGGAGAACACGCGGGCGTCGGTCTCCTCGCCGTTCGTCGTTTCGTCGGTAGGTGCAGGAGGCTCACGTTTCGTGCCATCCGCCGCTCGCTTCTCCGCTTCGGAGACCACGCGGGGAGCCCCCTTCGTGCGTGTCACCAAGACCTCGTCCTTGCGGAGCTCGACGCCGTTCCCATCGATTTCGACGTCCGTCGCCCGTCCCCCGCAACGCGGGAGGAAGGCGCTGGCCGGCGTTTGCTCGAGCACCACCGTATTCTTCCCGGCGGTCGGGGTGGACGGCCGCTCCGCCGTCGAGCCGTCGCGCGTCTCACTCTCCCCGTTGCACGTTCTGCTCTTCCCCTCGCCAGCCTCGCTCTTTGCCTCGCGCGCCTCGCTCTCCGGAGCTCGAAAGACGAGGGTCTCCGCTGCAGGCGGCACGGGCGCCCCACACAAGCACGGGATCGCCCCCAAAGCGAAACCCAGCGCTGCGCGCTTCTCCCCGATTCCGGGCTTCCGCTCGCTCATCCGACCGTCCTGCAAGATAAGCGTGCTGGGGCGAGACGACCCGTGCAATGCCGTCACTCTCGATTCGCGGCACGACCGGAGTGCTTCCGCATCTCTGGTGTCACGGCGCGCCCCCATGGCAGCGCTCTCCGTGCAACGCGCTCGCGGCGCAACGCTGCTATCGCGGCGCCCTCGCGTCACCGCTCCTCGTGGAGAGTGCTCGTCGGAAATGCTGCGGCGGTGCTCTCGGGTGCGGAGCACCGCCGCCTCGTACCTACGCGCGGTGCGCCATGGGATGTCCGTCGGCGTCGAGCGTGTGATCTTTGGTCTCGCGAATGAAGTACCCACCGACCACGACCGTGAGCACGCACACGGCAATCGGGTAGAAGAGCCCGGTGTACACGGCGCCCTGCCCGAAGGTGTCTTTCGCCCATGCCGAAGTGGTGACCGCCGTGGCGATCAGCGGCAAGAAGCCGCCGAACCAGCCGTTGCCGAGGTGGTACGGCACCGACATCGAGGTGTACCGGATCTTCGTGGGGAACATCTCCACGAGGAACGCCGCGATGGGGCCGTACACCATGCACACGTAGGCCATCTGCAGCACGAGCAGCATCACGAGCACGACCGAGTTGACTTCCGCGGGGTCGGCAACGGGCTTCAGCTCCGGGTTCGAGAAAGCGACCATCCCCATGTAGATGGGCACGTACGTGAGCGCTGCCAGCAGGCAACCGGCAAACATGATCTTTTTTCTGCCAATCCTGTCGGAGAGCCAGCCGAAGAACACGAACAACGGCGTGGCGATCGCGAGCGCAATCGACATCAGCCAGTACGAGGTCTGCCATCCCAGCTTGAGCGTGCTCTGCATGAACGTGAGGGCGTAGAACTGCCCCGTGTACCAGACCACGCCCTGCCCTGCGGTCGCACCGAAGAGCGCGAGCAGCACGTACTTCCGATTCAGCGGATTCGCAAAGCTCTCTTTCAGCGGATTCTTGCTCGTCTTTCCGTCGCTCTTCGCCTTCGCGAACAGGGGCGATTCGCGCATTTTGACGCGAATGTAGATGGAAACGCCGAGCAGAACGAACGACAGCAGGAACGGAATACGCCAGGCGAACGCCTTGAACTCCTCGGCGTCGAAGATTCCGCGCGTCGTTCCAATCACGATCATGCTGAGGAAGAAGCCCAGCGTGGCCGTGGTTTGGATGTAGCTCGTATAGTAGCCGCGTTGGTTGTCCGGCACGTGCTCGGCGACGTAGGTCGCCGCGCCGCCGTACTCCCCGCCGAGCGCGAGCCCTTGGAGGAGGCGCAAGAGGACGAGCAGCACCGTCGCGCCGAGGCCCCAGCTCGCGTAGGTCGGCAAAACGCCG
The DNA here is from genome assembly GCA_003242355.1 of Pseudomonadota bacterium. GTDB lineage: Bacteria > Myxococcota_A > Polyangia > Polyangiales > Polyangiaceae > PMG-095. Next base: position 2,208 of record QGUH01000462.1, on the reverse strand, counting down.
ATCAGCGCCGTGCTGAGGCCCATCGTGACCATGGTCACGAGAAACGTGTACTTTCGGCCGATGAGATCGCCGAGATGCCCGAACACGATGGCTCCGAGCGGGCGCACCCCGAAACCGGCGCCGAACGTCGCGAGGCTCGCCAAGAGCTGTGCCGTCTCGTTTCCCGCCGGGAAAAACAGACTGCCGAAGAAGACCGCCAAACTACCGTAAAGGTAGAAATCGTACCATTCGAAGAGGGTACCGACGGAGGCAGCCAGGATGACTCGGCGCAAACCGGCCGTATCGGTCTGCGTTGCGGTCGTTGCAATGGCTCCGACTTGCTGCATGGATGTTTCCTATTCTGAGGTGGAGGGTTGCGATCTTTGGAAGCCCTCGCTCGGCCTGCCCGCTTCGACCTGACTCGTGCCTCGAGGGCTCACTCGATTTCGAACGAAGGCTCTCGGGAGAAGAAGCTTCGCGAAACGGCGCGCGTGCGATCCGCGCGCGCTCCGAAAGTCTTCAGAAAAAGAAGAACTGCAGCTGCACGTTGAACTGGTCGTAGCTCGCGAGGTCTGGCGTTGGCTCGACGCGCGTGTAGAAGGCCTTGAGATTGACGTTGTGCCCGTACGGCCACAGCGCGATGCCCCCGCCGAGACGGCGCTCGTCCGGGGTCATGACACTCTCCTGCTTCAGGTCGCGATTCTCGAACCGCACGATCGGCCCGAACGCAGGGGACTGAAACGTGTATCCCGCCTCGGCCATCAGCGCGGTTTGATCGGGAAGGCCGGGGATCCAATCGGCTCCGTTCCATCCGGCCACGTTGACCTGAGCCGTCAGCGTGCCGGGACCGATCGGCAAGTCGAGAAATGCGTCTGCCGCCCAATACTCGTAGGAGTCCTGGAAGTCGTACGCGGCACCCAGCGATAGGATGCGCTTGGCGCCGAGGTACGTGCCCGCGTAGAAAAAGCCCGTTTCGGCATCGAGCAGGTTCAGCTGGAGGCGCGCCGCGATGCGGAACATGTTCCGCGACGGAGCCAACGTCGGTATGTCGGCAGGGGCCGGCGGACTGCGCCGGCCTTGAAACGCGCCGACACGATACTCGAGGAGGCCGTCCAGCAAAAGACCACGGAGCTGCACCCCCGTATCGCGCCCAACCGGATTCGCGCTGGTGGAAAAGGCGTTGCTGTGCCGGAAGCTGTTCGTGAAATAATCCCACGACAACAGCGTGGTCGCGCCCTGCACCGCATTGTGCGCGAGCGGGGGCAGCAAATACCCAACGTCGATCTTGAGCAGGTCACCCGCGGCTTTCCACGTCACGAACGCGTCTTGTACGTTCATCCCCGGCGTGTTCTTGACGCCGTCGGGTCCGGCTTTCAGCAAATCCGCGAAGTCCGTTTCGAAGAAGTATTCGAAGTCGTCGAACAGCGTGCCGCCGACCAGAAAGCGAATCCGTCGCAAGAAGAGGTTCTGCGACATGCTTCGGATCGCCGGGTTCGCGCTCCCCACCGCCTCGTACTGAGGTTGCGCGAGAAGCCCCAGTTTCAGACTGGCAGTCGGCGACTCCACCTTGAGTGGCGAGAATTTGGCAGGAGCAGCAGGGGCTGGCGCGGGGGTGTCGGCGGGCTGGGGCACCTCCGGCGTGGGCTGCGCTGCCGTCGCAGCCGAAAACTCGGCCACGGGCGCTTCTCGTGTTTCCGGAGGCGTCGCTTCGGGCGGTGTTTCCGCAGGCTGCGCGGCGACACCGGACGCTACGAACACCACGAACAACGGCACGGCCCCACTCAGCAGGCGCCTTCGGACCATTCGGCCTCCCTTTCCTGGACCCAATTCGACGAGAACTGCCGCGGGCCGCGGCGCCCGAGTGGCAATTCGCCTCGATCAAACCCTCGATTCGTCGTCAGCCACGTTCGCGCGAAAAGTCCAACTCCGCGCGCGACTCAGCATGCCTTCTTCAATACCGAACCGCGCGGATACTGACGGCGCGCACACGGATTCGTCTTCTCATTCGCGAATGCCGACTTTCTCATTTCCGTTACTCGCGCGACCCCCTCCGCATTTTCCCCATTCCCCACTGAGTGAATCGGCACCAGGCTCATCGCAGTTACTCTCGGCGCGAGGAAACTCACCAAAATGCGAACTCACAAAATGCGAATTCGCATGTCGCGCCCATCGAACCCTATGTTCGATTCTCTCGATCCCTGCGCAGCCACTCAGTACCTCGTCGCACCG
>QGUH01000461.1 GCA_003242355.1 Pseudomonadota bacterium | reverse complement strand
CCCGCGCCGCGCCACCCCTGGGAACCGCCCCCCCTCCCCCCCGGGGGGGCCCCGCCCCCGCGCCACCGTTTCCCAGCACGGGACGATGCGGGGCCAGTGAACCGTACATGAGGCCGTAATTCCCGTCCCGGTACGAAGTGATCACCGCCCGAACGACGGGCCGCCGCGTCTCGAATCGGAGCGAAAAGGTATGCTCAGCCGGGATGTCGGCTTCCTCAGAGCTCCAGGGAAAGTCCTACGGACGCGAGCGTCGACAGAGTCGGTGATTCGCCAACCAATTCCTCTGGAAGTGTCGTTATGAAGCGACGCCGAAATAGCGGCACGCTCATTCCCAGCTCGATCTCGAGGCTCACGCCGCTTCCAATCGGGGCGCCCGCCCGCGCCAGAGCCCCCGCGCTCCACCACGACCGAAGCGCGGATCGCGGCACGGCGACGTCGCGCCCTTCTGCAAAGAGAAACCCGCCCGCGCCGAGCGCACACGGCTCGAGATCGACGGAGCCGAGCTCGACCCGAAGGGGACAGGCCGTCACGACGAGCCCGGTCCAGCGAACGGCGAGCGCTCTCGGCGCGCCGAACACGCCGTTGCGCGCATGAGCCACGGCGAGCCCGAAAGAGAGCCCGAAGCCCGAATCGCGCGTCGAACGGAATCGCCCGAAGGCCGAGAGCCCGCCGTTGACGACGGGGTCGACCACTTGGGTTGCGAGGAGCTGAATGCCCACGAGAACGTGCGGGCCGCTCGGCGTCCCGGCCGTTGCCCAGTCCAGAGTCGCCTCGTCCGTACCCGTCGCGGCGCGCGCAGGCCGATCCCGCGCTTCGGTTTCGCGGACCGTCGTTTCGTCCTGCGAGCCACTCTGCGAGGCGGGCTCGGTTCCCCGTTGCTCGCGTACGCTTCCGGGAGAGCGGCGCGTTTGCGTGCCGGTTGCGCTCGAGTCCGTTGCGGCAGAAAACGCCTCGTCCCGAAGCATCGCATCGCTCGCGAGGGCTGCGGTCAACGACAGCGCCGCCACGACTTCGTCGCACGTCGCGCCCTCCACACGGCGCGTATCGGTCGCGCCGTGTTCCCCCACGATGCGCAGCTCACCATTCACCTTTCGGCCAGCTCGTCGGAGGCGCACCGAAAAGCGAAGCGCTTCCGCGCCCTCGGACACGATGCGAATGCGCGCGTCACGAGCGCGCAGTCCTTGCAAGAACGTATTCGCATCCGAGCAACCCGGCGGCGCCTCGAAATCGACGCGAACGGGCACCATGCCCGGTGCTGCGCTCGAGGTCAGGCCGAGGACGACCAGCTCGAAGAGCGAGATGCCGCCGCCAGAGACCACGGACCGAAGGTGGCACGAATCCTCCCTGCTGCGCTACTCCGCCGAACGGAGCGGCGGCCCCGGAACGATCTCGCCCTGGACCGACCGACGAACGCTCGAGGAGCACCGCAGAGGCTTTCCGAGAGGTCGGGTTTTTGCAGCCGCATGGGCATGGACCCCAAGGTCCAGAGGACTCGCTTTCACGGCTGCTGGCTCGCCTGTGTGGGCGGCGGACTCGGGCTCTTGGGTGGCGAGCTCGGGTGGTATGCGGCCTTCGCCTGGTTCGACGACCTCGCACACGGGTCCACGAGCTTCGGGCTCGCGCTCGCGCTCGGCGCGCACGTGAGTAAAACGTTGGCTCGCCGCCCGAGCGCCTGGCGCGTGCTGCGCGTGGTGGTCGTGGCCGCGGTGCTCTGTGTCGGCGGTGCCTGGGAGGTCTTCGAATGGATGCACGACCGTCTGTTCGCGACCACGATGGTGCACGGCACCGCGGACACGGTTCGCGACCTCGCCGCGGATTCCGTCGGAGCGCTCGCGGGCGCCTTGGCGAGCGTGCGCCCGCTTGCGGTGCCGCGGGACCGCTCTTCGCAATCCGAGCGCGCTTCTTGACGCGAAAACGCCACGAAGCGCGTCGGCGATGCGCGCTCGAGGCGGCACGAACACTGCAAGCTCGATCGCGGGCGCATTGCCGTTACCGCGTCGTGCACGCGGGAGTTTCTGCCGACCCGAGGAGGAATCATGCCGACGAAAACCAAGATCGATCTGAACCGGGCCGACGAGGTCCAGCTTCGGAGCATCGAGGGCATCAGTCGCGAGCGTGCTCGCGTGCTGATGGAGCACCGGACCGGTCGAGGGCCGTTCCGCAGTTGGGACGACGTGAAGGCGATCCCCGGCTTCAGTGACGCGCTCGTCGAGAAGCTGCGCGAGCATGCCGAGCTGAAGGAGGACGGCAGCGGCACGGAGGATGGAGGACGCGGAGGTGCCGCGCCGAGGGCCGAAGCGAGCGCGCTCGAAGAAGAGGAGCTCGAGGAGTCGCTCGAAGCGGAGGAAGACTTCGACGAGGAAGAGGACGAGGACGAGATCCGAACGCTCGTCGCGCTCGCGCAGATGGACGCCGAAGCCGCCGCCGCGTACGAGGCCGCGGCCGAGCTCGTCTACGACGACGAGCTGAAAGAGGCCCTCAAGGCGTTCGGCGCGGATCACGCACGGCACGTGACCGACATCGGGCGTTGCCTCTCCGAGCTCGGCGAGAGTACCGAGTTCGCGGCTCCTCCGCCCGAGGAATCCGTGTTCGCCCTGCTCACCTCTGCCGTCTCGGCGCTCGGGCCGCGCGCGGCGGTGCTCTCGCTCGTCGGCAACGAGCGCTTCACGAACGCGACGTACGAAACCGCGCTCGAGTTCGTCAGCACCCCGGAAGCCCGCGCCGTGCTCGAGAAGAACTTCGAGGACGAGCAGCGCCACCTCGCCTGGTTGATCGACTACGAAAAGCGGCTCGGGCCCCCCGAAGAGGTGCACGAAGGGCCCCGCGCCTGAACGCCAAAGGGCCGAGAGCGCCGTGGCACGACGGCGCGCGCTCGCGTCACTCGTCGCCGGAATCGGACCCCGATCGCGGCGGGCGCCGCGCCCTTCGCGCCTCGGGCCTGCGTCCTCGGATCGCGCGCCGATCCTTTCGTTCGCGCAGCGCGCCGGACGCCTGCTCGAGCTCGGCGCGCAACGCGCGATAGCTCGCGAAGCGAGCTTCCGAGATCGTTCCCGCTCGGAGCGCGTCGCGCACGGCGCATCCCGGTTCGTTGTCGTGCCGGCAGTCGCGAAACCGACACCGTGCCGTGAGCGCTTCGATCTCCGGGAAGACGCTCGGGAGTCCCTCGTCCGCTTCCCACAAGCCGAACTCGCGCATGCCGGGCGTGTCGATCAAGAGAGCCCCCGAAGGAGCCTTCACCAACTCCCGCCGCGTCGTCGTGTGGCGGCCCGTCTCGTCGTGCTCGCGAATGCTGCTCGTCGCGAAGCGCTCCTCGCCCAGCAGGTGATTGATCAGCGTGGACTTGCCCACACCGGACGATCCGACGAGCACGAAGGTCTTCCCCGGTGAGAGCAGCGCGACCAGAGCCTCGAGCCCGCGTCCCGAAGGAGCGCTCACCGGATAGACGCGAGCCCCCGGAACGGCCGCGCGCAGCTCACGCACCAACGCGTCCACGTCTTCGGCCAGGTCGACTTTGCTGAGCACGATGACCGGCTCCGCGCCGCCCGCCCACGTGGCTGCTGCGTAACGCTCCACGCGGCGCGGGCTGAAGTCGCCACCGACGGCCGTCGTGATCAACACGAAATCGACGTTGGCCACGAGCGGCTGCGGCACGGGCTCACGTCCCGCGGCGCGCCGCACCAGCAACGACCGCCGAGGGAGCACCCGCACGAGCGTTGCCGTCCCGTCCTCCGATTCTCGATACGCAACCCAGTCGCCCACCACGGGCGTTTCGAGCTCGCCCGTGGCGGCCGCGAGCCACGCGCTCCTCGGACCGTTCGGGCTCCAAAGATCGACCCGTCCGCGGTCCACACCGACGACACGCGCCGGCGTTACGCTGCCATCACCGAGCGCGGCGAGCTCCGCGCTCCACTTTTCGTCCCAACCAAGTCCAACGAAATCGTCCACGGTTTCTCCAGGGCGGCACCCGTGCCCACGCCGGGCATGCCGCAATGCGGGTTCCTCGGGTTCTTCCCCGCACCCGCGACTCCGGAGATCGCCGCCCAGTCAGAGCGAACGCCACGCCGAAAACGAGGTGCTCGGGGATCGCAAAAACACGCTCTCTGCTTCGACTCCATCCGCCATGAGGCACCTCCTTACCTTCCGCGCGCTCGCGACCGAGCAGACCCTCAATGATGCGCCGCGCCCCCACCCCGTCAAGTCCCGCCCCACGAAACAGCGAGAAGGCTGCCCCGCGAGCGAAGCGAGCCCGCGGTGAGCGAAGCGAACCGCGTCGGAGAGGTCGGCCGTGAACGGCTCGTCGCCACGAAGCACC
>QGUH01000460.1 GCA_003242355.1 Pseudomonadota bacterium | reverse complement strand
GCCACCGCCACCGCCACCGCCACCGCCACCGCCACCGCCACCGCCACTGCCACCGCTCCCGCTCCCGCTCCCGCTCCCGCTCCCGCTCCCGCTCCCGCTCCCGCTCCCGCTCCCGCTCCCGCTCCCGCTCCCGCTCCCGCTCCCGCAGCCGCAGACGACCGCGAGGAGCACGCCCGAAATCCCTAAACGCCTCATGGAACCGGCCTGAGGAAGAACTCGTCACTCAGCCGCTCGATTATCCAGTCCGGCATCAAGCCATGAATCATGGACTCGCCGTCGGGTGACGTCGAAAGCCGCGCGACGTCGACGACCAACGTCGGCGCCTCCGCACCTCCCCCGAGCACGAGCTCGGCCTCGAGCTCGACGGCTCGGTACGACTCGTCGAACCCAATGTGGTAGCCGAGCTTCACCCAATCGGGCTCGACCCAGCGCGTCCCCTCCATCCGCAAGAAGACGTATCGCGTGCCCCACGTCCAATACATGCCCCCATCCGCGTTCAGAGGAAAGACACGAAGGGTCGGATCGCCCGCATTGCACGCCGCCGGCAGTCCGATACCGATCGAAAGCTTTTGGTACGCGCCCGGCGGCGCCGCAAGGCTCAGCGCGTGCGAGTTCGGCTCGTCCGCATCGACGAGCTGCACGCCATAAGGTCGCGGCGTCCCCGTCTGGTCCAGGTGACGCGGCGAGCCACTTTCGATACACGTCGCAGAACGCGGTGCATGCTCGGCACACCGCCGAAGTACTCTGCGCCGCAACCCAGCTGCCCTCCGCCGTCGCCAGCCTCGGTTCCGCGACGAAGAAGACGAACCCGGTCAGCTTCAGCCGCTCGCCGTGCTCCAGCGTGGTCTCCTCCCCCAGCACGAGCTCTTTGCCTCCGACCTCGAGCGCGATCGGCAGCGTGATCGTCGCGGTGGCGTTCGGATCCCGCGCCGGAGACTCCGGCGGACACTCCGCGACGGATTCCGATCCGCCAGCGCCTGCCGTGTCACCCACGCCCGCTCCTCCGCCGGGGTCGCCGCCCCCTCCCGCGGTTCCGCGGGCGCGAGCAACCCCCAGTTGCTAGGCGCGTACGCCTCCCCGGTCGAATGCGCGTGCACCCTCGCCGCCCGCGCCCTGCCCCTCGCGCTCCGCAGCCCTCGCTCGGATAGTCAGAAATTGATCTTGCGCATGACGAACCGCGGGAGCCAGCGGATGACGAGCATCACGAGGGCCCAGATGCCCGGCGTGTAGACGACGGGCTTTTTGCGATCCATCGCGCGGATGATGTCGGCGGCGACGCCGTCGGGCTCGCCGGCGAAGGGCGGCGGTTTGAGGCCCGCGGTCATGGGCGTCTTCACGAATCCGGGCTTCACGCACACCACGGTGAGCCCCGCGGCGTGGAACTTGTGATCGAGCGCTTCGAGGTAGCGCGCGAGGCCTGCCTTCCCTGCTCCGTAAATGGCGACGGGCTTCCGCCCGCGATCGCCGGCCACCGACGAAATCGCAACGAGCGTGCCGCCGCCGCGCGCGAGCAGGCGTTTGCGCGCGTGCTCGCAGAACACGATCGTGTGGGCGAAGTTGACGGTGCAGAGCCGGCGCACGAGCTCCACGTCGTCTTCGAGCTCGTCCTGCGTCGCGTACATCGCGGCCGTCACGATCACGGTGTCGAAGCCGCCGAGGGCCGCGTCCGCGGCGTCGAGCGCCGGCGCGAACGTCTCCGGCCGCTCGAGATCGCAGAGCACGTATCCGAAATTCGTCTGGCTCGGATGGCGCGAGGCGACGTCGGCAGCGCTGCGCTGCAAGTCCTCCTCGTTGATGCCGAGGATCACCACCGAATCCCCGCGCTCGGCGAGCCGCCGCGCGATGGCGCGGCCGATGCCCGACGTTGCTCCGACGATGACGGCTTTCATACGCGATCTCCGAACAAGCGCACCGATTGGGCCGTGCGCAGGCGCCGCTCGGGGTCCCACTTTTCCCGCAGCGCCATGAACCGGTCGAGGCGCGGCTCCATCGCGCGGAAGTGCTCCGCCCGCGTGAACCGATCCTTGGTCAGATAAATCCGGCCGCCCGCCTCGATCACGAGCTCGTTCAAGCTATCGACGATGCGCTGCGTGTCGGGCGTCACCGCCATGTCCACCGCGATGGACGTCCCCTCCATCGGGAACGAGAGCACGCCCTTGCCCTCGGGCCCGCAGTCCTTGATCACGCACAGCGGAGAGGCGCCCCCGAGCTCCACGAGCCGCTCGAGAAACGCGCGCACCGCCTTCGGCCCCGCCGCGCGCGGCAACACGCACTGATACTGCGTGAACCCGCGCGGACCGTAGGCGCGGTTCCAGTGCAGGATCGCGTCGAGCGGATAGAAGAAGGCGTCCGGCGTGACCACGCGCTCGGCGCGGTGGTCGAAGTGCTTCCAGTAATAAAGGTCGTTGAACGCGCTCGCCGTCCACGGATTGAGCATCCAGTTCGGCAGCTCGAACGGCAACGTGATCTTGCGCGGCGGCCGCGGCGGCACGGGGCTCGACTCGTCCACCGTCGCCCAGCGCCCCGCCATCAGGATGCCGCGCCCGAGCGAGCTGCCGGGGCTCAGGCAATCGATCCAGCCCATCGTCATCGGCCAGCGCTTGGCCGCGCGATCGAGCGCCTCGAGGAACTCGTCGATGTCCCGCACGCGCTCGCTCTCCATCCAGATCCACCCGCTCGGGATGCGCTCCATCGTGAACTCGACCTCGAGGATGTGCCCGAGCAGCCCCATGCCGCCGACCGTTCCCCAGAACAGGTCCGCGTTCGACTCCGGCGTGCACTCCACGATGGCGTCGTTGGCGAGCCGAATCTTCAGCGCGCGCACGTGCGCCCCGAAACACCCCTTCACGTGGTGGTTCTTGCCGTGCACGTCGCTCGCCACCGCGCCCCCGAGCGTCACGAACTTCGTCCCCGGCGTGACCGGCGGAAAGAACCCCCGCGGAATGAACACCCGATTGATCTCCGCGAGGCTCAGCCCCGCCTCCGCCCGCATCACCCCCGTCTTCTCGTCGAAAAAGAGGATGCGATCCGCCAGCCGCGTCGCCGCCACCTTGTCGTCCGGCGACGCCGGCAACGACGAATCCCCGTACGAGCGCCCGAGCCCCCGACTCAGCCGCGCGCCCTTCGTGATCGCCTCGAGATCCGTCCCGAGCACCTCGCTGCCGGGGACCCCGATCCGTCCCCAACCCTCGAGCCTGGAAGTCGCCATCGCCGCCTTGCCACCGGACTCCGCGCCCGCTCCTCCGCCCCCGGCCTCGGCGCTGCCAGTCTCGCTCTCACCGGTCTCTCTGCCACCGAACGAAGCGACCACGGAACCCTGCACGACGGTCGCGGAGCTTGGCGCGCAGCGCGCCCCCCGGCCAGTTCTCGGCGCGGCTTCCCGCCCATCCGCCCGCATTTCGGGGGTTCGCACCGCCGTCGCCTAGCGGTTCACCGGCCCGCCGTCGCCGCGTCGCCCCCCTCGACCCGGTGCTCCTCCGTCTCGCCGGTCCGGAGCCCCAGATCCCCGATCCGAGCAGAACCACCTGCAGCGCCACGGCGGTGATCCACGTCCGCCCCGGCAACCACGTCCGCCGCAGCAACACCGAGTTGCCGCGCCCTCCCCCTCACCCCGCCCGATCCCTCGCCCCGCTCAACTCGGAGTTGACCAAACGTATGGCAACATATGGCAACGATCAACTCCGAGTTGACCCGGGCATAGGGTCACATATGGCAACCCTCAACTCGGAGTTGACCTCAGTATATGGTCACATATGGCCACGCTCAACTCCGAGTTGAGCTTCGCATATGGCAACGTATTGCCATTCGCAACTCGGAGTTGAGCTTCGCATAGGGTCACATATGGCAGGTCACGACTCCGAGTTGGCGTCGGAATATGGTCACGTATGGCAGGTGGCAACTCGGAGTTGGCTCGGAGTGGTCGCGGAAGCCGCCGGCCCAACTCCGAGTTGCACTGCGGCGGTGACGGCAGGACGGCTGTCGGAACCCTGAGTGCCCTTGCCCGAAGGCGTTCAGGCGCGGACGACGAGCCAGATTGGGTTGGATTCCCTACGCCTTGGCCCCCCGGCTCTTCGGCACCGCGTGCGTCTCGTTGTACGCGATCGCCGCGCGCAACAGCTCCTTGAACGCCGCCGCGTCCAGTCGATCGCCCTCGCGCAGATCGATCGCCCGCCACTTGTTCCCGCCGAGCCCCGCGTTGAACAGCCCCTTCGGGTCCGGCAGCTTCGCCCCGTGAAAGAACGTGACCTTCACCTTGTCCTTGTGCGCGTTCGCCAAGACGTACATCCCCAGAGGCACCACAACGGCGGCCCCCTCCCAT
>QGUH01000459.1 GCA_003242355.1 Pseudomonadota bacterium | reverse complement strand
CGTGCGGGACAGCGCCGAAAGGCTGATGTGGCACTCACGGCTCGTCCGGGTGAAGTGCAACGTTCGGGCCAAGTGAACGAAGAGTCGGAGAGCGTCGTAATCCATCGACACGGTGCGCCGCGACGAGCACGTTGCGGATAGCGCAACAGTGTATCGAGATCATCGCGTATTGCGCAACGACCTCGCCCGGCTATGCTCCCCCGACGCGTGGCGCCCGCCCCTGTCGCGCCCGCCGAGGAGGCCATTTCCGGATGACTAGCGCGCAAGGTTTCAGCTCCAAAGTGTTTCCCGTCGACCGGCTCGAGCTCGAGAATCGGACCGAGCAAATCGTCAAAGGAGGTCGACACCTCTTTCCGCTCCTGCCGAAGGCGTTCGAGGGCATCCGCCAGATCGGCGTGATCGGTTGGGGCTCGCAGGGGCCGGCGCAGGCGCAGAACCTCCGCGACTCGCTCGAGGGAACCGGCATCCGGGTCAAGATCGGCCTGCGCCCGGGCTCGAGCTCGGCGGCCGAGGCAGCCAAGGTCGGCTTCACCGAAGCCAACGGAACGCTCGGCGAGATGTTCTCGGTGGTGCGCGAGTCGGATCTCGTGCTCCTGCTCATCTCGGACGCCGCGCAGGCCGAGCTCTACGGGAAGATCTTCGAAGCGCTCCGCCCTGGGGCGACGCTCGGCCTCTCGCACGGGTTCTTGCTCGGCCACATGAAGAACGTGGGCGCGAAGTTCCCGGAGAACGTCAACGTCGTCGCCGTGTGCCCCAAGGGCATGGGCCCGAGCGTTCGCCGACTCTACGTGCAGGGCAAGGAGCACAACGGCGCGGGCATCAACGCGAGCTTCGCCGTCGAGCAGGACATCGACGGGCGCGCCACCGACATCGCGCTCGGTTGGTCGGTCGCGCTCGGCTCGCCCTACACGTTCCAGACGACGCTCGAGTCCGAGTACAAGTCGGACATCTTCGGCGAGCGCTGCATTCTGCTCGGCGCCGTCCACGGCATCATCGAGAGCCTGTATCGCCGGTACGTCTCGCAGGGCCTCTCGCGCGATCAGGCCTTCATCGCCTCGAGCGAGTCGATCACGGGGCCCATCACGAAGACGATTTCGAAAAAAGGCATCCTCGCCGTGTACGAGTCACTCGACGAGGGCGCTCGCGCGGTCTTCGAGGCGGCTTACGCCGCGACGTACCCCGCCGCGCGTGAGATCGTCGAGGAGGTCTACGACGAGGTGGCGAGCGGCAACGAAATCCGGAGCGTGATCCTCGCGGGTGAACGGCTCAAGCGCCGCCCGATGGGCACCATCGATCAGACCGAGACCTGGCGTGTCGGCGCCGAGGTGCGCAAGCGTCGCGACACGCTGAACGTCGCCATCCACCCCTTCACCGCCGGCGTGTACATCGCCACCATGATGGCGCAGATCGACGTTCTGCTCGAGAACGGCCACCCCTACTCCGAGGTCGCCAACGAATCGGTCATCGAGTGCGTCGATTCGCTGAATCCGTACATGCACGCCCGCGGCGTCTCGTACATGATCGACAACTGCTCGACGACGGCGCGCCTCGGTGCGCGCAAGTGGGCCCCGCGCTTCGACTACAACCTCACGCAGCAGGCCTACGTCGCCATCGACGACAAGAAGCCGCTCGACACCGAGCTCATCGCGCGCTTCAAGTCGCACGTGGTGCACCCCATCCTCGCCGGCTGCGCCAAGCTGCGCCCCACCGTCGACATCTTCGTCGAGTAATTCCCGTCTCCCATCGCTCCGGCCCTTCGCAAGACGGGTCGGAGCGACAGCCCGAAGATCGCTCCGCCCTTCGAAAAGACGGGGCGGCGTGACTGCCCGAGACATCGCTCCGACCCTTCGAAGGAGAGGGTCGGAGCGACAGCCCGAAGATCGCTCCGCCCCTTCGAAAAGACGGGGCGGCGTGACTGCCCGAGACATCGCTCCGACCCTTCGAAGGAGAGGGGTCGGGCGACGTCCGAAATCGGGCGGGGGGTTGCGGACTGACGGTGGAGGGGGGATGGTCGAGACCGAAGCGCATGGGGGCGACGAACTCGGCTTCGGCTCGCACAGCGAGTGCCGCGCCCGCCGCGGGCACGGCGCGAAAGCGACGAAAAGGCGCGCTCGGCCTGGCGAGGATGCCCGAAAACTACGCGCGAGCCTTCAACGCGGTGAGCTCGCTTCGGGCCTTTGGCGAGGCGCCTCTCCGCACCGAGTGAGAAAAGTGCCCACACCACCGGCGTTGGCGCGAGGTTTTCGCTGAGACCCGAGCCTTCCAGACCGTGCCTCCGGTGCTGGTTGGCGACCGCTGGTGCTTTCTGCGACACTCGAATTCGTGCTTCCCGAGCTCCCCGCCCTCCGCACCGTCGCCCGAAAGTACGCCGAAGTGATGGCCCGGCTCGACCTCACTCGCGGCGAGCAACCGCTGGTTCTGCCCAACGGCGAATGGTTTCCCGACACCTTCCGGCACGACGAGGAGTCGCTCGAGCGGCTCGTGTGCCGCATGCAGGGCTACGCCGGGCTCGAACGGCTCGAGATCACGAGCCAGCTCCTCGGCGAGCCCGTCGGCGAAACGTGCGGCACGGGCGGCTGCGGCAGCGGCGCCTGTGGCCCTGCGACGGCTCCCGGGGATCTCTTGCCGCGACTCGCGCGCACCGCTGACGGCTACCGTCTCGAGATGCCGCCCGCGGCGTTGCGCCATCCCATCGCGCTCACCGCGACCCTCGCGCGGATGCTCGGGGCCATCGCCCTGCACGAGAAGGGCGATCCCAACCCCCTCGAGGCCAGCGCGGAGCTCGCCGCCGTCGCGCTCGGCTTCGGCGTGCTCGTGCTCGAAGGCTCGTACCTGTACACGAAGAGCTGCGGCGGCCCCAGTGTCGGGCGCGCGACGGTGCTCTCGTGCGGAGAGCTCGCGTTGCCCTTCGCCCTCTTCCTCGCGATCGAGGACAAGCGACCGGGCGACGCCCGCGCCGAGCTTTCGACCACGCAGAAGGCCGCGTTCGACGAGGCCTGGGCGCTCGTGCAATCCAACCGCGCCTTCGTCGAACGGTTGAGCAACGACCCGAGCGCGGTGGCGAGTGGCGCGGGGGAGCTCCGGGAAGCGCGCTCGTGGCTCGCGCGCGTGCTCGGCATCGGCAATCGTCGCAAGCAGAAAGACGCTGCGACCGCCGCGCTCGAAGCCCTCGAGCGGGGCGAGAGCCTCGACGGCATCGCCGAGCTGCTCAAGACCGACACACCGCAACGCGCAACGGACGCGCCCCGCGCAACCCGTGCACGAATGACACGGGACGACGACGTCGCCGCGCTGGTCGACGAGGCCCTCGCCGAGCTCCGCGCACAGCGCCAGATCTGAGCGATCCGAGGCGGCACGACGCACGGACGCGCGCGGCGCGTCGCATCGTGCACCACACTCGAACGCGCACCGACGCACCAACGAACGAGTTTACCGCTCGCTGCGACGCGCCTGCTCGGATCCGAGCACGGCGCGGGCATTGCAGTGACCCTCGCTGCGGGTATGCCACGAGTTGCGAAATTCCAACGTGCCGTCAATCTCCAAGGCCCTCCTCACGATTCACGCACCGGCCCGTTGATTTCGCACTCACGTTTCCCGACCGTTTCCATCCCCTTCGATCCTCTTTCGATGCAGCCCCGTTGCCGATCGCCTCACGCATCGGGGGGCGCATCATGACGTCGGCGCAACGAGCGCTCGAGCTCCCTCCGGTGAACACCGTATCGCGCCATGCGCGCGAATCGCTGCGGGTGCGCGTGCTGCGCTACGTGCGCACGCTCATCGTGGGCAGCTGGGCCACCCTCGCCGATTTTTCCGTGCTGACCTTGTGCACGCGGGTGCTGGCGACCGATCCGGTCGTCGGCCGCGTGCCGGCGTTGGTCGCGGGCGCGCTCGTTCAGTTCTTCGGCAGCCGCTCGTTCGCCTTCCGCGCGCAATCCGGCAGTATGTCGCGCCAGGCGAAGCTCTTCGTGCTGCACGAGGTCATCGGCCTGCCGTTGACGCTGCTCGTGTTTCGGCTGCTCATCGGGCTGATTCCGTTTTTGCCGCCCGAGCTCGTCGGCATGTTCGCCAACACCGTCGTGTTCGTCATCTACTCGTACCCGGTGCGGCGCTTCATCGTCTTTCACGTCGCACGGACCGCCTGAGGCCGAGCGCCACACGCTCCCGCGAGCAGCTCGTCGTGCCCGGTACGGCGCTTCACTCGGGACAGACTCGGGGCAGGGTTCGTGCCGCCGCTCGTTTCGAACAGCCACTCGCGTGTCGCACTTTCCATCCGTCTCCCGGCACGCGGTTTGCGTTCACTGCTGCGTGAAGAGCCTGCGTCTC
>QGUH01000458.1 GCA_003242355.1 Pseudomonadota bacterium | reverse complement strand
CCGATCCGGAAATTCTGGTCGCGCGTAACGCCGTGTGGCGTTACCTCGACGACGGCAGCGACGTGAGCGCCGCCTTCCGCGTTCCGAGCTTCGACGACGGAGCCTGGGCGAGCGGACCGGCCGAGCTCGGGTTCGGCGACGGCGACGAAGCGACGGTCGTGAGCGCGGGCCCGACTGGCGCGCGCAACATCGCGGTCTACTTCCGCCACGCGTTCACGGTACGCAACCCGGCGATGATCCGCACGCTCGTTCTCGAGCTCGTGCGCGACGACGGCGCCGTCGTCTACCTGAACGGCGTCGAGGCGTTCCGGACCAACATGCCGAGCGGCCCGATCGACGGCACGACGCTCGCCGTGAATGCCATTGCCGGAGCCGCGGAATCGACGCCCGTGGTCGCCGAGCTGTCGCCGGCGCTGCTCGTCCCGGGTCGGAACGTGCTCGCCGTGCAGGTGCACCAGAACGTCGCGTCGAGCAGCGATCTCAGCTTCTGGCTCGAGCTGCGCCAGATCTCGCTCGACGAATGCCCCGACGATCCCGACAAGATGGAGCCGGGCGTCTGCGGCTGTGGAACGCCCGATGTCGACGAGGACGCGAATGGCACCGTCGATTGCCTCGAGACCTGCAGCCCCCAGTTCTGCGACGACGGCGATCCCTGCACGGAGGAGAGCTGTGATGCGGCCGGCGCGTGCGTGCACACCTGGACGTGCGATGGCGTGCCGCGCGGCGCTCTGTGGAGCTACCTCGACGACGGCAGCGCGCTCGAGCCGAGCTGGGTCACACCCGAGTACGACGATAGCGGCTGGCAGCGCGGCTTCGCCGAGCTCGGCTACGGCGACGGCGACGAAGCAACGGTCGTCGCCGAGGGCCCGCCGGGCGGCCCGCGCGCGATCACCACTTACTTCCGCAAGCGCTTCACGGTCGCGGACCGCGCCTCCATCACGGCGCTGCGCCTCGACCTCGTGCGCGACGACGGCGCCGTCGTGTACCTCAACGGAACGGAGGTGTTCCGCAGCAACATGCCCGCGGGGCCAGTCACGGCCAGCACGCTCGCGTCGAGCGCGATCGGCGGCAGCGCGGAATCTGCCGTCGTTTCGACGGGCGTCGATCCCGCTCTGCTCGTCGATGGCGAGAACGTCCTCGCCGTCGAAATCCACCAGAACGCGGCCGACAGCAGCGACATCAGCTTCGACTTGGCGCTCGTGCCGGTGCGCGGCGGGCCGTTCGACCCCGAGGGGGTGCCGCTGCTCGCCGCCGGCGACATCGGCGACTGCAACACGACGGCCGACACCGCGACGGGGCTCTTGCTCGATCGGCACGAGGGGCTCATCGCCGTGCTCGGCGACGTCGCCTACCCGAGCGGCAGCGCCAACGACTTCGCGAACTGCTTCGACCCGGTCTGGGGCCGGCATCGCGATCGCATGCGCCCCGTGCCGGGCAACCACGAGTACATCACGCCGGGCGCCTCGGCGTACTACGCCTACTTCGGCGATCTCGCCGGCGACCCGCAGCGCGGCTACTACAGCTACGACCTCGGCGAGTGGCACATCGTCGCGCTCAACAGCAATTGCACGCAGATCGCGGACGACGCGGCGCCGCCGCCCGCGCACGGCTGCGCCGAAGGCAGCACGCAGCTCGAGTGGCTGCGCGCCGACCTCGCCGCGAACCCGCGTCTTTGCACACTGGCCTACTTCCATCACCCGCGCTTCAGCTCGGGCCGCCACGGAGACGAGCCCATGATGTCGGCGATTTGGGACGTCTTGATGGAGGCCGGCGTGGACGTCGTCCTCTCCGGACACGAACACGACTACGAGCGCACCGTCCCGCTCACCAACCAGCGCACGCCTGGCGAAAACGGCATCCCGCAGTTCATCGTGGGTACGGGCGGCACCGCCCTCCGCACCTTCGCCGGCGCCGCACCGCCCACCACCGTCGTGCGCGACAGCACCACGCACGGCATCCTCGAGCTCCGGCTGCGCCCGACCGATTACAGCTTCCGCTTCATTCCGATCGACGGCGGCACGTTCACCGACTCGGGCACGGCGGCGTGTCGCTGAGCCTCCGGAATAGCTTCCACCGGCGCAACGAGCACGATCCGTTCGGAGGGCTTTTGCCGAGCCCGTCGGCAGGCTCTCCGAACCGATCTGCAAGCGGCGCGCGCTCGAAGCGTCCGTTCGGAGGGCTCTCCGTGAGCGGCGGAGTTTGACGGGCCTGCGGTTGGGCATCCGCTCCGTTCGGACCAACGGCCGACCCACGATCCGTAACCCACCGACACGGCTACTGAACCCACGTGGGTGAAAACAAAGGCCTGAGCGCCTTCACCAACAACGGCCGACCCACGAACGGCAGCTGACCCACACGGGGCAGCGGGCCCACATGCGCAATTGGCCCGAGCGCCGTCACCAACGGCCGCGCAACCGATGCATGCGGGACAGTGGACCCACGTGGATCTCAGCAAGATGCCGCGGGCTCGAGCTGACTCCAGGGGGCGCTCGGTATCTGCCGAACGGGTGGAAAGCAAGAGCGTGGGACTTGACCGTAAGAATGCCGAGCTCTGGACGCTCGGAGCACGCCACCCCGGACGGGCGCCCACACGCAAGCCGACGCGGTCCGGGCCTGCCTGGAAGTGATCGTCGAGTGGGGAATCATCTCCGACCACGACGCAAACATCGCCCGAGAGATCGGCTGGCGCGTCGAACGAGCGGATCGGGAGCCCGTGGTCCGGGGCGAGCGTGAGCCTCGTCGCGGCAGTGTGTCTGGCGCGCTTCGCGGAGCAATGGACCTCGTCGAGACGCGGTCATTCACGCGATGCCCCGTCGAGCCCGATCACCGTGACGAGCCGAATCCGCCCCTCGCCGAGCACGCTCTCCGCCGTTCCGAGACGATGCGGTCACCCAAACGCCACGCCATCGAGCCCGATCATCGTGACGAGCCGAATCCGCCCCTCCCCCATGCCGTCGCGGGACGCAATCCCCCATGCCGACCCACGCGACAACTCGAGCTTAAACCCAAACGCGCATCATTTCCCCGACCATCCCCCGACACGCAAGGCTCGCGTCACGAGCCAGAAAGACGGTCACCACCGCTGGGCCGGGATCTCGGCGCCCTGGGCCCAGCGTCGCAGCGCTTCGACGTCGGGGGGCGCGAGCCACAGGGTAAACCCCTGCTCGTGCTCCGGACCATCGATGTGAACGAGCTCGTAGTCGAAGATGCCCCCAGCCGTGTACGAGTAGAGCCGCGGGGCGATGCGCCGCTCTTTCGCGACGATATCGGGAGGAAAGACTTCGTGACCGATCCGGATCCGCGGTCGCGGCCTCGGACCGAAGCGAAAGGAGTGGTTTTCGGCGTCGGGGGGCGTCTGCGTCAACACGCGGCGAAACCTTGCGAAGGGGAGCGTCGATTCCCACGCGATCGCCAGGCGGCCGTGGCTCGTCAGCGCGACGCGACACTGCGCTCCTCCCACAACGCGCTTGTAGCCGTACCCGTAACTGACCGCGAAGTCGACGTCGGGCCGGAGCGGGCCCACGTACATCAACCCGAAGTACCGATGGGTGGCGATTTCGTCCGGCGCGAGACCGAACACCGAGCGCTCGAGCTCCTGCCCATAGGCTTCGCGGCTCCCCGCGCGGCGCACTCCGCGAAGGAAGTTGAAGATCGGGATCGCGCACATGGCGATGGCGATCACCCAGACGATGTAGTAAGGGGAGCCCATGGTGTGGTAGCAGTTTCGCGACTCGGCCCCGACCCGGCAAGCGGATGCAGTCGCCGGCGGGCTCGAGCGGGCTCCAGGGTGCGCTGGCACATGCCAGCGGGTGGCAACGGTGGAAAAAGGGAGAGTGGAGCTTGACGGTGCAGTATCGAGATTTGGACGACGACGCGGTTCGCGCGTGCCTCGAAGCGATTCTCGAGTCACCACGCACGCCGACCACGACGCGCGCGTCGAACGAGAAACCAGGTGGTGCTCCGAACGAGCAGACCGGAAGCCCGGTCGTCGTCGGGCAAGTTCGCGACACCCATCATCCGCACCGTCCCGGACGCGTGCTCGTGGCGTTTCTGGATGAAACCGCCACGCCCCGGGAGGAGTGGCTGCACTGTGAGCGGAACCTGCGCCTGACGCGCGGTGACCGCGTGCTCGTGACCCTGCCGCTCGGCTGGACGGAGTGGCTCGTAACGGGAGCGTTGAGCTCCCCCGTGCGCCCGGTTCCGGAAGACGACCCGGTCGATACCTCGCCGGGAGGGCCGAGCCCCCCCATTGAAACGGGTTTGGAAGACCACCCAACCCCGCCGACGGCGGATTTGTCGCCCGCGCGCGAAGGGCCGGCGAACGCGCCGCCGCAGCGG
>QGUH01000457.1 GCA_003242355.1 Pseudomonadota bacterium | reverse complement strand
CCTCTCCCCCCCCACCTCCCTCGCGGCCCCCCCCCCCGCGCCCCCCCCCCCCCCTTTCCCCCCCCCCCCGCCATCCCCCCCCCCCCCCCGCCCCCCCCGCCAGTTGCCGCCCCGCCTTGCGCGCTGCCGCCCGAGCCGCCCGAAGCGCCTGCAGCCCCACCGGTCGGCTGACCGCCCTGGGAACCTCCGCTGCCGGTCAGGGCTCCCGCCATTCCACCATTGGCCGCGCCGCCCTGTGCGCTCTGCTGTCCGCCCGATCCGTTGACGCCCGGATTTTCCTCCGGTGTTGAGCCACAAGCGAGCCCCAGCAGGCCGAGGGGGAGAACGGAGGCGAGAACAACGCGAACGCGACGAGTCTTCATGAATCCAGCAACCAACGTGAAGGCCGCGCGGGCCCTTAGCATACGCATAGGGTCTCCGCTGCGCGTTCCGGGAAGGCGGCCGAAATGCGCCGTCTCGGCCCGCTGGCACGATCGCGACTCGGCCCGCGGCTCTGGGTTCACTTCTCCGCGAACGCGCCAGCGAAGCTCAGATCGCCCGCGACCCCCAGCATCACCAACGCGGCGACTGCAAGTGAAAGCCCAATTACCATCGCGCCGGTCGTGCGCAGCCGTTTGAGCTGAAACCACATGAACAGACCCGACAGCGCCCAGACGATGAGCGTCAGAGCGGTCAGGTCGGCGAAAAGCGCCCAAATCCACTTGGCGTCGCGCTCCACCGGATAGTGGTGCTGCTTGTGAATCGCTTCGAGCAGCTCCACGAGCGGGCGTTCGCGCGGCCCGACCTTCTTGCCCACGACGGTGCGCGTCGAAAGGTCGTACAGGGCGTCCCACGAGGCCCCGGAAGCGTCCACCACGCGGAATCGGAGCTCGGGATGGGTCGTGGGATGCGGGCGAAGCGGTCCCGTTACCGACCGCGGCGCCCGTTCGAGCAGCGGCGTGAGCTGCTCGGCGAGCGCCGGAATCGAGTAGCGCTCGAGCGGCACTTCTCCCTCGAGGAGCGGGATCGGTGCTGCATCGGGAGCATCGGGGCGATCGGTGATGGTCGCGTGCCCATCGGCGAGGCTCACGATCAGCGCCTGTCGCCCCTTTTCGCTGGGCGCGGCGAACAGCGGCCAGCCGTCGAAACGCGGCGCGTACGCGTCGCTGAGCGCATAGCGCCCGCCGCGGCGGTTGAGCTCGTGCACGACGTCAGCCGCGATGGCCGCAGGATCCCACGGCTCGAATCCCGTTCGGCGTTTCACTTCCTCCGCGCCGAGCACGACGCGCTCGAGCCCTCGCCCAACCGTCGGGTGGTTGAACGAGAGCCCGGTGACGCCGAAGAGCAGCACGAACGGCCACAGGAAGAGGCCGAGATACAGGTGCACGCGGCGCACGACGCGCTTGGCGGTGGACCAGCGGCGCTCGGCATCGCGACACGCGGCGCGACCGGGCTCGAGCTGCGGTGCGCCGCGTGGACGGCGCCGTCATCCCAAGGGATGACGCGGCGTCACCTTCCGCAACCAGACCGCGTCCTATCGCCCGCGATCACGGCGAATCAGACTTTTCCGAAGAGCCCCCGAAGCGGCCGACGAGCACGTCACTGACACGGGCAGATCTGCCGAACGTCGGCGTGCCCGGGCTGGCTCGGCGCCGCCACGACGCAATCCGGAGACGACGAGCAAAAGAGCGTTGAGCCCGCCACGATCCCGGCACAGACGTCCGAATCGTCCACCACCTCGACCGGAAGCGCATCCGTAGAGAACGCGTCGAGGAGCGCACCGCACTCGGACTCCGAGTCGATGCTCTCCACGACGCTCGTGTCGTCGGAGACCGTCATGCCCGCGTGTTGGCAGGTTTCGGTGCAGCTCCGGCCCTCCTCGAAATCGTCGTAAACGCACCAAATCGCGCCGGCGTACTCGCGGCAGTTTTCGTGGAGCGCCGTAACGAGCTTTTGGCACTGGCCAGCGACGCACGCCTCGTCGGCGTCGCAGGCCACGCCGGCATTCGCGCCCTCGCAGTCGCCACTTGCGCCGCAGTAGTCGGGGCTCGAGTCGGGATCGACGCAGCTGCCCCCGCAGGCGACGAGCGTATCGGGACAGGAAAGGACGCAGGTTCCGTCAACGCAGATCTCGCCGTCGGCGCACACGTCGCCGGCGTCCCCCATGTCGTTCCCGCAGCCGTCGCTCGCGCCGCAGTAGTTTCGATCGCTCTCTGGGTCCACACAGGTACCGTTGCACACGATGAGGGGGCTCGGGCACGAGAGGACGCACTCGCCCGCCTCGCAAATCTCGCCCGGATCGCAGACCTCGCCGGCGCCACCCCGACCTTCCCCACAACCCTCGGTCGCACCGCAGTGCATGCGGTTCGAGTTGGGATCGATGCAGACGTCGCCGCACTTCACGAGCGGGTCGGGGCAAGACAACGAGCAGGTGCCCGCGCTGCACACGGTGCCCGACGGACAGGCAACGCCCGGATCGGCGCAGTCGCGCGATGCCCCGCAATGGTCGTTGTCGCGCAACGGGTCGATGCACGTTCCGTCGCAGTTGACGAGGCCTGCCTGGCACGAAAGGGCGCATCTGCCGTTGTTGCACACGTACCCGGCGTCGCAGGCCTTGCCGCATTTGCCGCAGTTTTCACGGTCGCGCCGCGTGTCGGTGCAGCGTCCGGTCGCGGCGCCGTTCCCGTCACAAAAGGTGAGGCCTCGGGCGCACGCGGATTTGCAATCGCCGCGCGAGCACACGAGCCCTTCGCCGCAGGTGTTGCCGCAAGCGCCGCAGTTGTCGGGGTCGAGGTCGGTATCCACGCACGAGCGATCGCATGCCGTGGTGCCCCCGACGCAATCGAGCTGGCACTCGCCAGCAGAGCACACCTCGTCGGCGTCGCAGGCATTACCGCAACTGCCGCAGTGCTCCGGGTCGTTCTCGAGCGTGACGCACTCACCCGCGCAGCGCTCCTGTCCTGGAGCGCACGCGTCAGGGCTCTCCGTGGCGCCGCCCGTGCCGCCTTCGGCCGCGCTCCCGCCGGTTGCGCCCCCATCGGCCGAGCTACCGACCGTACCGGCGCTCCCACCGAAAAGGTCGTCCGCGTCGTTCTCCAAACAGCCGGCGATCGCCTGAGACGCCAGCACGGCGAAGGCCGCGACATAGAACGCTTCCCTCGACGCTCTCACTTCGTCCTCACTTCGCTGAATCCAACGACGGAGCCGGAAGGTGCCAGACTCCCAAGAGCGGGACGCTACAGCGAGCCCATGTACTCTGTACAGCGCGAACCACCTACACCCGCTCGAATGAAGCGGCGCCCCATCGCGCCCAGCCGCCTCACACCGAGCGCGGTCGTCGGCCTCGTGTTCAACCGGTTCTCGTGCGGTCCGTCGCCTTCTGTTCCGTGAAAGGCCGAGCGTGCCGGGCACGCAACGACACATCCTCTCCGCTGGGATCGGTGAGCACGATCAACGAGGGACGCCCGGGGCGCGCCACGATGCGGGCGAGGCAGCGCGAGGGCGCCCCGTCTCGAGCGCCGGTCCGGGCTCCGAGTTCAGCGGGAATGTCTCTGCTCTATTTCGACGGGGCGCCGACGAACGCCCGGCGCGCTTCGGCGCGATGCAGGACCAGGCGCCCGTCGGGCTTGGTCGAGACGAGAAGCAGATTTTTGGCAGCGCTCCGCGCGCCTTACTCGCACGGGCAGGTCATTGGCAGCGCTCCGCGCGCCTCACTCGCACGGGCAGATCATCGGCAGCGCTGCGTGCGCCTCACTCGCACGGGCAGAGCAGCTGAAGGCCGGGTTGCCCGGGCTGCTGGGGCGCTTCGACGACACAGTCCGGATCGCTCGAGCAGTAGTGGACACCGGAGGAGATCCCGGCACAGAAGTCCGTGATTCCGTACACCAAGGGGGTGGCCACGGAGAGGCCGAACGCAGCAAACAACGCCGTGCACTCGGCCGTATCGTCGATGCTCTGCACGACGCTCGTGTCGTCGGAAAGGACCAGGCCCGCGTGCTCGCAGATCTCCGTGCAGGATCGGCCCGCCTCCAAGTCGTCGTAACCGCACCAGATCGCTCCGGCGTACTTGCGACAGTATCCGTAAACCGTCACGAGGTCGCGACACACGCCGGCGACGCACGCTTGATCCGCGGCGCAGGCGGCGCCCGCGTTCGGGCCCTGACAGTTCCCGCTCGCCCCACAGTAATCGGGGTTCGACTCGGGGTCGACGCAGGTGCCCCCGCACGCCACGAGTGAGCTCGGGCAAGAAAGGACGCACGTCCCACCGACACAGATCTCGCCGTCGGCGCACACCTCGCCGGCGTCCCCCGCACCGTCGCCGCAGCCTTCCGTCGCGCCGCAGTAGTTGCGGTCGGTATTCGG
>QGUH01000456.1 GCA_003242355.1 Pseudomonadota bacterium | reverse complement strand
ACCGCCGCCCGCGGTGCCGCCTTGACCCGCAACGCCACCTTGACCGGCAACACCGCCCTCGCCGGCGGTACCGGCTTGCCCCGCGACGCCGCCTTGGCCAGCAACACCACCCTGGCCGCCCGCCCCTCCGCCGGCAGCCGCATCGCCGCCGCCGCCTCCGGTGGCTTCACCGCCGGTGCCGCCGGTGCCGGGATCGACGACCACGACGCGATCGTAGGTGGAGACGGAGACGATCGAGACCATATAAGCCCCGGCGGTGGCGTTCGGTCCCCGCATGTCGTCCGTCAGCTCGATGGTCAGATTGAGCCGCTTGCCGGTCAGGTCGCCCGAGTAATAGGAATCGACCGTAAAGTGCGTCGATTCGTGGTTGGCCTCCGCCGGATCGGCATTTTCCCACCCCTCCTCGTGCGGCCACACCACGTCGACCACGAGCGGGCACGAGCCGCTCAGGGTCACGTTACTGAAATCGTTGTCGTCCCAGTCCTGGTCGGTGTCGGACCGCGGAAAGACCTCGAACGAGGGCAACTCGCAGGTACCGCCCGTGCCGCCCATCCCCGCGTTCCCCGCGGTTGCGGAGGGCGAGCCGCCTGCACCACCGCCGCTGGAACCCGCCATGGAATCGGTTCCGCCCATACCGGCGGTGCCGCCCATGGTCTCGCCGCCCATGCCGGAAGTGCCGCCCATGCTGGTCCCGCCCGTGCCGCTCATACCGGGTGTGCCGCCCGTCGAACCGGTCATGTTGGGGGGATTGCCCTCGTCGCTCCCGCAGGCGACGAGCGTCACTGCCGGGCAGATCGCGAGAAGACTGAACGCCAGAAGACGATGCTTTTTCATCATGGCACTACGGCTCCCTCTGCGACGACTCGCCGTGTGAGGCGGACCGTTCGAGGGCCGGCAGCATGCCTCTGCACCTCCCGCGCCGTCAAGCCGAGCCGGGCCCCGGAGGTCTGACGCGTATCGGCTTCGCGCGACCCGCCACCCCGTGATTTGCCGAACGTCACGGCTCGACCAGGCCGCCCGGCGAGAAGGGCTCGCATTATCACGAGCCAGAAACGGATAACGCGATCGGCCCGAGGCAATCCGCTCTGGCTGAAGCGGCTCGAAATGAGAAATGAGAAACCGCGTCTGGTCGGCGCACGTCGAACGCACGCAAGCACCACCGCCGCGTGACGCGTCGTTCGCGTCGAGCTCCGCGCCTCGGTGCGGACCTTCGCGGACGGCGGCGTGCGCCTCCCCGACCCCATCACGGATGGCGCAGCGCGCTCGCTGGCTGCATGGTTGCTGCGCGCGAGGCCGGCACCGAGCACCCGGCCATACCTGCGAGCAGGAAGAACTTCGCCGCAGCCGACTGACTGATGACCATCTCCCATGGGCACGCTGCTCACGGCAACGCCCTCGACGCCGGACCGTGCGCTCACGCGTCGCAAGAGCTCACGGTAGAACGCGAACGCGTGCTCGCGCGTCGGGTACCGCGCCGCAGGAAGCGCCACGCGCGCCGTCGCGAGGTTCTCGCTGTCGAAACCGGGGGGAGTCGCGGCGCGTTCCGCGAGCGCCTTCGCCGTGAGACCGCTCGCCGCGAGAGCGCGACGGCCACTGCCGCCTCCACCACGACCAAGGCATTCCGCGCCGTCCGCTGCGACGGCCCCGGGCCTGCCTGCACGGAGCTCTCCTTGAGCACGCTCGCCGGCTGCACCCGAGAAAGCACCCAAGCCGGCACGAGCCCGAAGAGCAGCCCGCATCCCAGGCTGAGGACGACGCACGCAAGCAGCGCTTTCGCATCGACCCTGACGTCGATGGCCGCGACCGCGCCCGCCTGCAGCATGTCTCTGGCGAAGAAATCCACGAAGAGCTCCGCGACCACGGCGCCGCCCACGGCTCCGATACAGAAGATCACGGCGGTCTCGGTCACGATCTGCGCGCCGAGCCGCCCTGGGCTCGCGCCGAGGGCGGCGCGAATCGCCAGCTCGGACTGCCGCGTTTGCGCGCGAGCCAAAAGCAGCGTCGCGACGTTCGCGCAGACGATCAGGAAGGCGAGCGCCACGCACGCGAACAGCGTGAGCACGCGCCCGCGCGAGGCGCCGACCAGGTACTCGTGCAGGTCGAGCACCCGCACGCTCTTCTTGTCGTTGGACTCGGGGTGGGCGGCTCGCAGCGCCGCGGCGACGGCCGCGAGGTTCGCCTGCGCCTGCTCGAGGGTCGTACCCGGCGCGAGCCGTGCCAGAACGTGCAAGAAGTGGTTGTTGCGCTCGGTGGTGCGTTCGTCGCGGGTCGTCCGCTAGCGGGTATACCAGGCCACCGTCCTCGATCACGAGCCCGCATTCGGTCAGGTAGGTATAGAGGAGCGCCCCCTTCGGACGTCCGCGTTCATTACCTTCAATCCTGTACACCGGGGGATCCCAGCCGGACTCCTCACGGAGAAACACGATCATGGGCAGGTCAGCGGGCAGCACCTCTCGGAACGACTCCACGGGGATTCCCCCCCTTATGTGCTCGAAGTAGACGGATGCGCCCGCACCACTCTTGAGCACCCGGTCGACGGGCACTTCGAATACCGCCATGTTGATCGGGTTCGAAGCACTCTCCGCATAATCGATCGAGCGCCCCTCCTCCACTCCCACGATTCTCCCCCGAACGATCAATGCCGAGTTGTCGATCAACATCTCGGGCGTATGTTCCCGTTCGGTAACGTTGGTGAAGTTGAGGAGCTCGAAGAACTCCTCCGGCGAGCTCTCTGCGGAACCGGAAGGGGCTCGCGCGCCCTCGCCGTCCGGGGCATTGGCATTTCCTGCGGAGCAAGAAGCGCCAAAAGTCATTGCGACGAGGAGAGTCAGCGTGGTCGTGTCAAAATGCCACGAGCCGTCTGTTCGAATCGGATGGTCTTGCTTTCTGGCCGACACGCCCAGCGGCGACCGTCCGAGCCGAAGCGGCTGGTCGCGGCGACGCGTTCCACGGAGACGACCGGTGCGCCGCCACGCGAGCACGGGCTCTCGAACGATTCGATCACCGCCCGCGGCCAGAGCCTACGCCCCGCAACGTGGACACGGAGGGCACGGATGGAGCTGCCCGGATGCTTCCAAGGAGGACGCGCCGGCCGTGTTCGCCGAGTACCCGCTCGTCGAGTACGAAGATCCCGCTTACGCCTTCGCCGAAACATCCTCGTCGATAGCCCCCTCCCGGGGGCGGGCGCGTGCGCGACGCGGCGCCTGGCGCTCACGTTCGCACGCTACGTTCGCGTCTACCATTACGAGTTTCACGACCGGAGCGCGCCCGTGCCGAGCTGGCTTACGACCGCGCCCGGCTACGAGCTCGGCGAGCCACGGCACCGACGAGATGTACGGGTTCGATCGGTCCTTCGACAGCGCTACGCTGAACCCGATTCAGCAACGGAGGCACTCGCCGACCTCCCAGCGCTGCTGAAGTTCTTGTCGAGACCTCATTTGCAGCGCGTTGGAGCACATTTCCAGGAACCGTGACGCCCGTAGAGGTGTCGGGGTGGCACCGATCTCGATGGACATGCGCAAGGGAGTTTTGGAGGCGTCGTAATGAGCCCCTCACCCTGCACATTGCGGCGCCTTCCGAGGTGAGCGCGCGTCCTCGTCCGGACGTTGCGCTGTCAGGTGTGGGCCACGGGATTGCCTCGGGCGCGAACGTTTGGCGTGGCGGGGCTTCGGGCTGTACCGTTCCGTGGAGTGGGGAAAGTCACGCACGAGTCGGCGCGTGCTGTCGGACTCGCGGCGAGAGTCCCGATAGTTCGTGCCAAAATGCCACGATATCTTTCGAGATGCTGGGAAAGTCGTATTCCGATCGAAGTCGGTCGTCAGATCTTCGGTTCCCATTCGGAACGTACGGGAGCAAACGGCCAGGCCAGCAAAGCTCATGACTTCGCGTTCGCCGCGCAGCAGCCGTTGACGCTAGTCTTGCCAGCGGCGGACCAAGGAACGATTGGGCTCAACGCCGCCCTCTCGAATGATACCGTACGCCGAACGAGCTCGCTGGGAGCGAGAGCTCCGGCGCGTTGAGCTCGAGGAGGAATGGGATGCTGCGAACCTTCGAGCGGACTCATGGTTCCATTGGCGCGTGCGCACCGCTTGGTGCGCGCACACCGATCGACCGAGGCGGTGCAAGCGACGGCAAGCTGCAGTCGTGGCTGTCGCGGCTCGGCGCGCTGGGCGTGGTGTCGGCGTGCTTGACCCTCACGACGGATGCCGACGCCCATCGATGCGCACCCGTCGAGCACGCGCCCATCGTGCACACGTGCGACGGCGCGCTGCGCGGCACGAGCAGCCACGGGGTCGATCGCTTCCTCGGGATTCCCTATGCCCGACCTCCCGTCGGCGCGCTGCGC
>QGUH01000455.1 GCA_003242355.1 Pseudomonadota bacterium | reverse complement strand
GAACGCTGCTCGAACGACGCAGAACGGGTTAGGACCGCGCCTCGCGGCTCCGAGGCTTCGGGCGCCAGCTCGGCGTGCGGCCGGTCAAGTACTCGCGCGGCGTCGTGCCGACGAGCTTGCGGAACACGCGGTGAAACTGCGAGTAGCTGCCGAATCCCGCTTCCATCGCCGCGTCGAGCAGATTGCCGCCGCTTCGGTCCACCAGCTTGAAGAAGCGCTCGATGCGCAAGCGGTTTCTGTACTCGACCACCGAGACCCCCATCTCCGCCTTGAACAGCCAGGAGAGATGGCCCGAGCTGATGCCGATTTCTCCCGCGAGCCGCTGTGCGCTCACGAGTGGATCCTGATTCAGCGCGTCGACCACCCGTTGAACGCTCGGGCTCCGTTCGGAGGCGCGCCGCAGGGCGCGGGAGACCGCCGCGCTTCGCCGCGACAGGATCGCGTTGGCGAGGAGACTGCAGAAGACGGCAGCCCGCACCTGCTGCCCCTCGTCCATCGGGGCGTGCGTGATCGCGGTGTCGTTGAACATCACGCCGATGAGCTCGCCAGCGGCGACGAGCGGCGTGATCACGAGCCAGCCGTGTCCGATGACCGTGCTCTTGCCGGACTCCTGAGTCAGGTGCCGGGCCCGCTCGCAGTAGAGCCAGCGAGCGCCGTTCTGTGGGATGCGACGGAGCGCTTCGTAGTCATCGTCGGCGCACTCGAAGTGGACGCCGCGTTCGTCGGTCGTTTGCCCATCGGCGCCCGTTCCCCACGTTCCGCGTAGGACGTGCCGGGGAGCGGCGGACGGATCGAGGAGGTAGAGCGCCGCGCGTTCGAGACCGATGCACTCGCGTGCGAGCTCGACGGCGCGGCGAAGCATGGAATCCACCTCCGTATGGGTGGCGAGCTCGTCGGCAGCAGCGAGCACCGACACGACACCCTTCCACGCCGAAGCGCGTTCGGGGGCGTGCGGGCGTGCGCCTTCACCACTGGTCAGGGGCCAGCTCGATAAAAGGGGGAGTGCGCTCTCTGCGGACATGGGACCTTGTTGTGCTTCTTCCGGCCGCCCGATTTGGTCGCGAGGCTGTCCCTCTACAGGGCTGCGGAGAGGCGGGAAACGCGTGCGCCCATGTCCGGCTCCGGAGGCACGCGCTGCGCCCGCCACCCACGAAACCTGCATCGGTCTCGACTGGTTGGGACGGCTGCGAAAAGGGGTGGGAGAACTAAGTTAAGTTCCCTTATAACCCGCCACGCGCCTACTTGCGACGGTTTCTTCTTACTTTTGCGCCTAACGGAACTCTGCGCCGAATGGCACTCCCTCTCACCAAATAGGTGAGAATTTTTCACTCGTACTTCTTCGCGATGGGCGGCGGCAGCCCCACACGCCGAGCCACCTCGGGCCGGAGTCGCGCCCAGTGCTCGCGCGTGAGCTCCGTCGCGGGGCGCCCTTCGTAGGACCACGGCAAGCCTTTCGAGTTCAGGCCGACGAAGTGCGCGCCGCGACGCCCGAGGTACGGCAAGTGAGGCGGAAACGGCGAGCAGATCGTCACCTCGTCGACGTCGACGACGAAGAGGGGAGGCGTACGAGAGATGGCGGCGACCTGCAGCCCTTGCTCGTCGAGCTCCGACTCGAGCACGCAGGGATGCTCGCGAAGCATTGCGGCGAGCGCCCGGCCCACGTCGAAGCCGGGCGGAACGCCGCGGATGCCGAGGTTGATCGGTCGAGCGCCGCAGAGATCGGAGAACTTGCCGAAGCAGCGCAGGACGTCTTCGGCGAGCACGCAGCCCGCACCGTGAGCGAGCCACGAACGAATCGCGTCGGGCACGTCCCAGAGAATGCAGTCGTTGTCGAGCGAGATCTCGTAGCGGTCGGGAAACATGCGGAGCGGCGTGAACTTCCAGGCGACGCCCTCCGCCATCGCCGCATCGACGTGGTCGACGAGGAACGCAGGAAGGTCGCGCGCGACCCAATGCCAACGCACTGCTTCGGGTACGGCGCCGGTCAGCGCGCGCGCCCGATCGAGCGACACCGTGTTCACGCACACCGCGTAGGCCGTGTCGGGACCGAACGCGTTCCAGGCGCCCCAGATCGAACACTGCAGCGCTTCGAACCCTTGCTCGCTCACGTCACCGATCGTCCAGCGGATGCCGACTCGTCTCATGGGCGGTGCTCCTGGTGCCGATTCCCGACATCGACGCAGGCGCGGCGCGAATCGACGTGCATCGCATTCAGTGTACGTGTCGGATCCCTCACTGGCATGGTCCCGGTGAATCCAGAATCGGTAAGAGCGAATTCTCGCCTCGAGCTCCCTTGCCCCGTGCTCACGTGCCCCGGGCTCACTCGTCCCGTGCGTGGCGGCTTCGCGGTGCTTCCAGTCGGAAAGCACCTCAGTGAAGGCGACTCGTCGTCCCTTCATCCGACATGGATGTCCGAGCGCGTCCTAGCAGAGCCCGAATGCCTCGTGCAATGATGGCCTGTCGACGCTTAACGCCTCGGAGTGGGGCAGGAGTTTCGAATACCATGAAGGCACGGATCGTGAATCGAGCGTGGGTTCTCGCTCTGCCGCTGGCAGTGGGCTGCGGACCGGGCTCGGAGGAAGAGGTTTCTGGGCAGGCGCTCGCGCTCACCGCACGAGAAAACGTGGAGGCCGTGCTCCGCGGCGCGTCGCAGGCGGGCTCCTTCATCGCCGATTCCGCGACGCTCGCCGAGCTGTTGAGCTCCGTTGTCGGGGAGGAATGCAACACCGCGCCGTGCCCGAGCGGGAGCGTTTGCCAGCCGGAATGCGTTCCCGAGGAGATCACGACCGACGATCTGGAGGAGATGCGGCAGGACGTGGACGCGGCGATCGACGACCTCGTCGAGGTCCTCGAAGAGCGCATCTTCACGCCGGAAAACCTCGAGTCGGAAGACGGCTCGTCCGCGACGTATCGGCTCGGTGCGAACGTGCTCTGCGACGACGCGTCGACGATGAGCGACGGGAGCGGGGCCAGCACGACGAACGAACCGGCCGGTCCCGAGCCCGAGTGCGTGGAGCAGGCCGAACGCCTGCAGATTCGATTGCGTTTGAGCTCGCCGAGCGCCGGGAACGTCAACGTCGCCCTCTTGCTTTCGGAGGAGAAGAGGAACCCCGCCACCCTGGAACTGCACCGCGACCACGTCGGGATCGTGTTCGATCTCGGGGAGTTCGAGGCGACGATGAACGCGCTCGGGGAAGAGCTCGATGGTGTCTCCGAGCTCGCCGGGCGCATCGGGCTCGAGCTCCGCAAGAACGCGGAGCTCGATTACAGCATTCGGGCCAACGTGCTCGAGACGCTCGAGATCGGAACGAGCGACGAGCTGAACCAAGAGGTGCGCGTCAGCATCGGGCAGAGCGTTCCCACCGTCGAAGTTCGCCTCGACGGCAACGCGCGGCGGGTGATCGGAACCTACGATCTCGGTCGTCTCGCGGTCCGGGGCCCTCTCAACGCGTTCCGCGACGTCTTCGACGAGGAAGAGTACGACGCGTTCGGTAACCCGCTGCCTCGGAAGACGTACACGGGAGAGATCGCGCTCTCCATCGCCGGAGCCGAGGGCGGCATCACCCTCGATGGCCAGGAGGACACGGTCGACCTCACCGGCATCGGCCTCGGCGACGAGGGCTCGACGCTCGAGCACGATGGCACGCTGCTCGCGCAGCTCGACGTGAATCCGGAAGCAGGTCGACACTTCGACGTGCACTTCGCGAAAACCGAGGACGGGGCGACGACCATGACGTTCTCGCCGACGCTCGACGTCCGGCTCTTACTCGCGTTCGCGCCGCTCGCCGATCAGATTGCGGACCTGCCGAGTTATGCCCTCGGGGACACGCTGCGCTTCTTCTTCGAGGGCGCCGAGCCGACCATTCAGGCCGAGGACGAGCGGCTCCGCGTCGTTTCGGGGACGCTGCACATGACGAGCGGGGGCACGCCCGAAGCCAACCTCTCGGTTCCGGCGGGCTCGTGCCTCGTCGAATCGGAAAACGAGGCGCCGCTCCACGAGCTGCTCGGCGCCTTCGCCGTGTCGAGCTGCGAGTAGAGCGACGAACGGTTGGGCGCTCTAGCCTCGTTTCGTAGGGGCGGCACGCGCCGCCCCTCCCCGCCGAGGTGAACTCGGCGGGGGCCCTCCCCACGCGGGCACTCTCTCCGACCCTGTTTTCCGCGTATTTCGGCGCGTTCCTAACCGTTCGTCGCTCTAGGGCGAGGCCGATCCTGGGGATGAGCCCACGAGCCGCCCTCCGGCGATCACGAGATCGACGGGATTACCTCCGAGCTCGTACGCGAGGGCGCGCTCGTCGGTGTGGCGGAGCAGGATCAGATCCGCGCGCATGCCGGGAGCGATGCGGCCGCGATCGG
>QGUH01000454.1 GCA_003242355.1 Pseudomonadota bacterium | reverse complement strand
GGCGTCGAGCACGGCGGCGAGCGCGCGTCCGAGTCGCAGCACGACGCGCCGAAGTGCTTCACCGCGGTACGAGCCACCAGCGCCCAGGCCGCGACTCAGGTGGACGATGCGCTCGGGCAGGCGCGACGGATCGTCGAGATTGCGCCCGCCCGTGACGTCGGTCCCGGCGTCGGGATCGGCGGGCGGCGCGAGGAAGTCGGTGTACGCGCCGATGACGGCGCGAACGTCCGGGTTCGTCGAGGCCTCGCCGATCATCTGATAGGTCTCGACGGCCTCCACACGGCTCGCGAGCACCAAGAGCAGATCGGCCGGCTCGGACATGCCCTCGCGCACGGCGGCATCGAAAGCCCGGGCCAACGTCGCGCACGCGATGCGGTGGGCACCACCCCCCGGATCCTCGGTCACCCGATCCATCAGAATGCGGGTGGTCTCGCGCACGCGCACGCGCACGCGGCGGTTGTCCTCCTCGTGGCGCGTCGTGTCGACATCCATGAGGTGTAACAGCGCGCGCAAGCGCCGATGCTCCGACTGAACGTATCCTTTCGACCCGCTCGACGAGGCTTGCTGGGCGTCGAGCAGCCAGCGCCCGAGCTTGTCGTAGATGCGCTCCATCTCGGGGATGGTGGCGTCGGTGTCTCCCGGGCGGCGTCCGAGCAGAAGCAGATTGCCGAGTCGCGGGCTCTCGAGCGCGCATGCGTCCACGTCGCGGAGCGTTCCGAGCAGGTACGGCAGCAGTTGTTCGTCGTTGGGGTCCTGCACCGCGAGGAAATCGACCGCACGCCCGAGCGCGCGGACGGCGCGCGTCGCAAGCTCGTAGGCCGAGCGCGCTCCGGTGCTCTCGTAGGCGGCGAGGGCGCGGCGCAAGAGGCCGACCACGTCGTCCTCGTCGTCGTTCTCGCGAGCCAGTTGTTGGAGCGTGCGCTCGGAGATCGCGCGAAGCACCGAGGTGTTTCGCTCGGCCTGCGCCGCCAGAGAATCGTAGAGACGCGTCGCGGCCCGCGCTCCGAAGGAAGGGTCGAGCACGTCGCCGAGGAGCGCCGCAACCGCTTCGGCGACGTCGGGACGCGCCGCGTCCGCGATCCAGTCGAGCAGTTGCTCTGCTGCTTCGGGCTCGGCTTCGATGACCCGCGGCAAGCCCAGCGTGAGCGTGGCCGCGAGGCCGCGATCGTGCTCGGCGAGCGGTCCGTCGAGCACGCGGCGGCAGGCGCGCAAGGCCTCTTCCGGCTCGTTCGCCATCAGGGCGACCAGCGAGACGGCGCCTCGCCGCCACTCGGTGGGGGTCAGGGCAGGATCGAGCGCTCGCTCGATCTCGTCTCTCAGCAGATCGTCGACGGACGAGAGCAGGCCGCGGGCGACGGCCGCGTGCCGCCACACGAGCGGCTCGCGGTCGGCGAGCAGCGCCGCGAAGGTACTCTTCAGGGGCTCGGTCGTCAGAAGCTCCCGCGGGTGCGGATCGCCGTGCTGAGCGCGGAGCGCGGCTTCCCGCGCAGCGTGCTCGAACAGCTTGGCCGCGAGCCGGCGCGCCGGCAGTGCTCCCGTGCGGCCGGGGTCGATCCAGCGCTCGCGCAACTCTCGCCGCGTCACCAGCGTGAGCGCCAGCGCGTCGGCGTTCACCGCGGAGCCGACGGGCAAATCGAACAAGAGCCCGATGCGAGCACGCAGCGTCGCCGCTTCGAACGATCGTCCCGAGGCGAGCGCCATCCGCGTGGCCACGGCCGCGAACGATGCTGCCGTGCCTTCGTAGAGCCGCGCGAACACGCGACGACCGAGGTCGAGTCGTGTTTTGCCCGGAGGGAGCGCCGCCGTGAGCTCGTAGAGCGCGAGCGCCGCCGACCCCGGCGCGATCCAGTCGAGATCGTCGACCAGACCGACGTCGATCGCGAGCGCCACCACGCGCTGGATGAGGTCCTGATCGATGCCGTCGAGGGGCGGCGCGCCGGTCACGCCCAAACCCTCGCGATGAGCGAGCCCCGCGATCGCTTGGCGGAAGCTCGCGCGCCGCTGCGCTTCGTCCGTCGTGCGCAGCACCGTCACGAGCGCATCGACGGGGGAGAAGCGGACACGCATGGGCCGTCTTCTTTTCTGTACGTTCCGACCGTGCAAATCAAGCAGTGTTTTTGCAGCGAGAGAGTATTCCGGTGTTGCCGAGATTCGGCTCGTTTCCGACGTGTCGGGAACACGCGGACCCTTGGGCGGGCTCGGTGACGCGCCGTCAGCGTCCGTTCTCGGGAGGCGGAACCAAAGTTCACACCGCTCGTTCGCGGCGCTCGAAAATCGCGGCCATTTCGGAGTCCCTCGAAGTTGGCGCGCTCCTTGAAAAAGACCCGCCGCGTACGGAGACACCCATGAAGCTCGGAACTACTTCGACCCACACCGCACTCTTGCTCACGACGCTCTCTCTGCTTTCCGCCGGTTGCACGATACGGCAGCCGTCCGATGACGACGTTTCGGAATACCGAGAAGCGCTCCCGAAAGCCGACCACGTGCGCGTCGCGGGTCCAGAAACCCAAGGAACGGAGAAGGCGCAGACTGCGTACGGCGCCGCCGACGCGGGGCTTTTGGCGGACGCACGCGAGCCCGAAGTCGACGTCGCCCAGTGGTATTCGTTCACGCGCAACGTCCGTGACGGCGTGAACGTCGTGACCGGCGTGATCCTCGGCAGCCTTTGGCTCGTCGTGCACACGCGTCCGAGCGAGGTCGGCTCCGACTACGCGGTGTGGGGCCCGTACACCGACGCGCTGGATCCCGTGGCGCGTCGCCTGCGCGTCGAGCGCGTCGCCGAGGACGAATACGAATATCGTCTCGAGGGGCGCCCGAAGAGCTCCGATTCCGAGGACGACTATCGAACGATCCTCTTCGGAAAGGGCTATGGTCGTCCGCACGACGAGCACGGCGACGGCTTCTTCACGATCGACCTCGACGTCGCGCGCGCGCTCGACCCCGGAAGGCACGCCAAGGACTCCGGAACGATCACGATCACGCACGATCTCACGCGAAGCCCGGATCGGCGCCTGCGGGCGTTGCCCCGCACCATCGTCGCCGAGATCGACCCGAAAGGGGAGTCGTTCCTCACGATCCACTCCACGGCTGCGGAGGATGGCTCCGGGGAAATCGAGATCGACGCGCGGGCCGACACCGATGCCAGCGGAACCACGGCGCTCGAGGATCTCGCGATGCACGGCCGTTACCGCGCCGACGGCGCGGGGCGGGCCGACGTCACGGTCGCCAACGGGGACGTGCCCGCCGGCATCGGCGCAGTCACGCTCACCGAGTGCTGGGGCACCGACTTTACCCGCGTCTACTACAGCGACTCGATCGAGCTCCACCCGACCGAAGGCGACGCGACGGCCTGCGCGTTTTGAGCGTGCTCCCCGATCGCCGAGCGGTGAGGCACGCGCCGAGATACGCACCCGCAGCGTCGAGCAGAATGCCCGTGTGGGCAGGGCCGTCGACGCGAGCTCGGCGGCCCGGGACGGCGAGGGGCGCCCCTGCGAGAAGGGCCAGAACGCCTGTCAGCTCGAGCCGATCGACGTTCTGGCCGATCGCGGCAACCGATCGAGGGCAGTCAGTAGGAGCAAGTGCCCAACGAACACGTGGATTGATCCGGCGGAGTGCCGTTGGCCGGTTCTTCTTCGGCGCAGGCCTCCGGATCGATCTCGTACGACTTGCCGTCGCACTCGATGGTGAGGATCTCGGTATCGACGTCGTAGCGACCGGTGGCGACGGTCTCGTCGTCCGCATTGCGCCACTCGTAGTCGAAGCCTTCGGGATCCATGAGGTCGCCGCGGACCGTGGAAAGTATGCTGTAGCAGAACGAGCCGTCGGCCTTCTTCCACGTCGACACGGACTCGGCGCTGAGCGATGTCGTGGTCTGCACCTTCACACCGTTTTCCCAGCACGTCGAGGTCGACGGGGTCGTGCCGTCGACCTCGATGCTGATGGTGCAGTCCCCGTCAGGGACGCACTCCGCAGCGAACGCCATGCACTCCGGCGCCGGGCAGTTGCCGCCGTCCGGATTTCCTGCGGGATCGGGATCGCCGCCGTCTCCGGAGTCGCCGGCCGCGCCGGGATCCCCGCCAGCGCCGGGATCCCCGCCAGCGCCGGGATCGCCGCCTGCGCCCGCCTGGGAGCTCGAGGTGTCGCCCGCGTCCCCGCCGCTGCCGGTCGCGCCGGCCGTGCCGCCGCTGCCGGTTTCCCCCGCGTCGTTCTTGCTGCCACCGGTCGCCTGACTCTTCCCACCGCTCGGCGTGGTCCCGCCTTCGCCGTCGGCGCCGGCGTCACCCGCGCCGCCTCCCGAGCTCGTTCCGCCCGTTGCGTCACCGGGGTCGTCGTCGCTGGAGCATCCGGGTACTGGAAG
>QGUH01000453.1 GCA_003242355.1 Pseudomonadota bacterium | reverse complement strand
AGCTCACGCTGCATGGGCGCCCGCTCCGGTAGCGCAGCGTGACGTCGTTCCCCCGGCGGTCGGCGACGACCCGCACGCCGTCGAGCTTGAGCTCGTAAAGCCGCTCGGGATCGTCGAGCCGTGCGCCGGAGAGCGCAGCGAGCATCGGCTCCTCGTCGGCGACGCGCAGGTCGCGCTCGGGGGCCCCGAGCTCCGCCGCGCGCTCCTCGAGCTTACGGAACAGCTCGGCGCGTCGTTCGAGCTCGTCCACCTCGAGACCCGAGTAGACGCTCCGAGGCTCGTCGACGGTGATGTCCGTCCCCTCCTTCGCGAACGCATCCTGCTTTTTGAGCAACAACCACTCGTTGTCACCGCGCCGCGTCTTCACGAGTGCGAAACGGCCACGCAGCTTGAAGCCGTGGAGCACGAAATCGATC
This sequence comes from Pseudomonadota bacterium, assembly GCA_003242355.1. GTDB lineage: Bacteria > Myxococcota_A > Polyangia > Polyangiales > Polyangiaceae > PMG-095. Next base: position 3,943 of record QGUH01000453.1, on the reverse strand, counting down.
TTGCCGCGCTCGATGCCCGTTTCGGCCGCGTTCTCGATGTAGCTCACCCGACCCAGGTCCCAGGCGATCATCGGGCCGGCGCCGTAGTTCCCCTCGGGAATGATCTCCTCGAACTCGAGGTACTCGAGCGGATGATCCTCGGTGTTGACGGCGAGGCGACGCTCCCGCGGATCGAGACTCGGACCGCGCGGCACCGCGAAGCTCTTCAGGGTGCGCCCGACCTGGATGCGGAGGTCGTAATGGGTGCGGCGCGCCTTGTGCAGATGCACGACGAAGCGACCGGCTACGGTTCCCCGGGAGCTGTCCTTCCGTTCAGGGGAAAACGGCTCGTTGGTCCGCCGGGGATCGCGCTTCGCCCGATAGTCGGCGAGCGCATCCTTGGGCAAAGCGGGCGCGGTTTCGACGGTGTGATCCGGCTTACGGGACGCCAACCCTCGAAGGGTAGTCGCTTCGAGCCCACCCTGCGCTCGGGATTCGCGCCCGAGGGGAAACGTGCCCAGAAATTCTCCCTCCCCCGATCCATGCCGTACCATTCCGGCGTGGCTCCTCGCGCTCTCTCCACCGCCACCATCTCTTTCGGGTTGGTGTCCATTCCGGTGAAGCTGTTCACCGCCGCTTCTTCCGAGCAGGTCAGCTTCAACATGCTGCACAAAAAGTGCGGTGGCCGGGTCAAGATGCAGTTTTACTGCCCGAAGGACGACGAGGTGGTGGAGCGCAACGACACGGTCAAGGGCTACGAGTACGCGCGCGGGCAGTACGTGCTGTTCAGCGACGAGGAGATCAAGGCGCTCGAGGCCGCGCGCGACAACGCGATCGAGATCACCGAGTTCGTGCCGCTCGAGAGCGTCGACTTCGTGCACGTCGAAAAGTCGTACTATCTCGGACCCGACAAGGGGGGCGACAAGGCGTACCGACTGCTCAGCGCGGCCATGCGCGGCAAAGATCGCGTGGCCGTGGGGCGCTGGGCAGCGCGCGGCAAGGAACAGCTCGTGCTCGTGCGCCCCTACGGCGACGGGCTCATCCTGCACCAGCTCTATTACAAGAACGAAGTCCGCTCGTTCGAGGAGGTGGACACGGGCGCGAAGCTCGCGGTCAGCGACAAGGAGCGCGAGCTCGCCGAGCGCCTCATCGATCAACTCACGAGCGAGCGCTTCGAGCCCGAGAAGTACAGCGACTCCTACAGCGAGCGCGTGCGCGCGGCGGTCGAGCAAAAGGTGCAAGGCGAACAGGTGACGATCGCGCCCGAGGCGCCCAAAGCCCAGATCATCGACCTGTTCGAGGCGCTCAAGCGGAGCCTCGAGAAGGCGGCGCCCGCCGAGGTGCCCGAGGCTAAGCCGCGCCCGCCGCGAAAGGTCACCAAGGCGAAGGAAACGAAAGAAACCAAGAAGGCGAGCAAGGCGTAGGCCCTCCGCGGTATTCCGAGCGGATCGCGCTCCGGCCGGTCCTCGGTGCTACAAACCGCGGCAATCGTGTTCGACTCGGAGGAACGACAGACGCTCGCTCGGGCGCTCGAAGACGAAGCGCGCCAAGCGCTCGAATGGCCGGCGCTCCTGGCGGCGCTCGCCGGAAACACGCGGAGCGAGCCGGGTCGAGCGCGTCTGCTCGCCCTCGAGCCCGCGGCCACACCCGAAGAAGCGCGCTCACGGGCGACCCGCGTCCGACAGGTGCTCGAGCTCGGCGAGCGGGGCGTCGAGCTGCCCGTGATCGCGTTCGAAGACGTCGGCCCGGCGCTCGAGCGCATTCGGCTCGGCGCGATCGCCTCGGGCTCGGAGCTCCGGAACCTCGTGCCCGTGCTCGAGTGCGCAGCGCGCCTTCGCGACCTCGTCGAAGAGCATGGCGCGCTGCATCCGGAGCTCGCCGCGGTGCTCGACACGGAGCGCGTGCTCGGCCGTGTCCTCGCGCGGCTCACCGAGGCCGTCGACGTCGACGGCAGCGTCCACGACGCCGCCTCGCCCGAGCTCGCCCGAGCGCGTGCCCGCTCTCGCGAGGTACAAGCCGACCTGAAGCGGCGCCTCGGCGAGCTCGTGCGGCGCTATGCCGACGTACTGCAAGGGTCTTACTCCACCGAGCGCGAGGGACGCTTCGTGTTGCCCGTTCGCGCGGATGCGCACTACCGCGTCGAGGGCATCGTGCTCGGCTCGAGCGGCTCCGGCAACACGCTGTTCGTCGAGCCGCGCGAGATCACGGAAATCGTGAACCGCCTGCGTCTGCGCGAAGCCGAGGTCGAGCGCGAGGTCACCCGCGTGCTCGCCGAGCTCACCGCGCTCGTGCACGAGCACCTCGACGCGGTGCGGGCTGCGTTCGAAAGCGCCGTCACGGCCGACGTGCTCGCCGCGCTCGCGCGCTTCGCCGTCGCGACGCGCGCGCATCCCCTCGAAGTCGGCGACGAGGCGCGCATCGAGGTCTACGGCGCGCGCCATCCCCTGCTCGCCCTCGCGGGCGGCACGGTCGTGCCCAACGACATCGTGCTGCGCGGCGGTCAGGCGCTCGTCGTCTCGGGGCCGAACGCGGGCGGCAAGACCGTCACGCTCAAGCTCCTCGGGCTCTTCGCGTGGATGGCGCGCGCGGGGATCCCGGTGCCCGCCGCCCCGGAGTCCACCATCGGTTGGTTCGAGCGCGTGCTCGCGGACGTGGGCGACGAGCAATCGCTCGCCCGCTCGCTCTCCACGTTCAGCGCGCACGTCCAGAAGCTCGCGCGCGTCCTCGAGCATTCGGGGCCGCACGTCCTCGTCTTGCTCGACGAAGTGGCGGCCGGCACCGATCCCGAAGAAGGCGCCGTGCTCGCGGCGGCCGTGCTCGAGGCGCTCGCGAAGCGCGGCGCGGCCATCGCCGTGACGACGCACTACGAGCGGTTGAAGGAGCTCGCGACGCACTCCGATCTGCTCGAGAACGCTTCCGTGGGGTTCGATTTCGCGGCGATGGAGCCCACGTTCCGACTCACCCTCGGCACTCCCGGCGCCTCGAGCGCGCTCGCCGTCGCTGCCCGTCACGGCCTGCCGACCGCAATCGTCACGCGCGCCCGCGAGCTCTTGCCGACCGCCGCCCTCGATCGCGAACGCGCGCTGCGCGAGATCGCCACGGAGCGCGCCCGCATCGATCGCGAGTCGGCCGCGCTCGCCGAGGAGCGCGCGCGCCTCGAAGCCTACGAGCGCGCGCTCGACGAACGCGAGGCCACGATCGAGCGCACCGCGCGCGCCCGCGTCCAAGAGGAGACGCGCCGCTTGGTCAGCGAAGTGCGTGCAGCGCGCGCCGAGCTCACCGCAGCGCGCGATCGGCTGCGCGCTGCGCGGCTCGAGGCGGGAGAGCTGCGCGAAATCGGACGCGCGGTGAACCGCGTCGCCGCGCGCGTCGCCATCGGCGGGCCGCTCGCGCCGGCTCCGGCGCCGCAAGCCACGGTGCGCGCGCTCGCACCCACCGATCTTGCCCCAGGCGCCCGCGTCCGCCTGCGTTCGACGGGAGCGATCGCCACGGTGCTCGAGCCGCCCAAAGGGGGAGAGGTGCGCCTGCGCGTGGGCGGAATCCGGTTGACCCAGCCGCTCACGGCGCTCGAGCCCGCCCCCGCGGGCAGTCGCAAAACGACGCCGCTTCCACAGACCCGCGCCGCCCGATCCGACAGCGGAACGCCTCGGCTCGCCGAGCCGCGCCGAACGAGCGACAACACGTTGGACCTTCGTGGGACGCGCATAGAGGCGGCCGCCGATCGGCTCGACGCCTTCCTCGATCGCCTACTCGGCGAGGGAGAGCCCGTCGGGTTCGTGCTGCACGGACACGGCACCGGCGCCCTGCGCGACGCCGTGCGCGCGCACCTCGGTGCCTCGAGCTTCGTCGAGCACGTTCGCGCCGCCGAGCCCGCCGAAGGCGGCGACGCCTTCCCCGCCTTCTGGACCCCCTATTTCCCCAAAAAAACCCCAGCCCCCCCGGCGACCCGGGAAACGCCCCGCTC